>JADJEE010000002.1:2100000-2255461 GCA_016709225.1 Deltaproteobacteria bacterium
CTCGATCGCGTCCCGCCCCACGACGCCGCGCACGGCTTCGTGCCCGGCCGCTCGGTGTGGACGGGCGCGGGCCGGCACACCGGTCGCGAGATGGTGATTCGCGTCGATCTGCGCGACTTCTTCGCGTCGGTCCGCGGCGCGCGAGTGTTCGCGCTGTTCGAGACGATCGGCTATCCGCGATCGGTCTGCAGCTTGCTCACCGGCCTGTGCACCAACGCCACGCCAGCGACGGTGTGGGGCACCCCGTCGCACGCGATCTCGACCGCGGCGCTGCGCGAGCGATGGCACCGCATCCAGCGCTACGCGGCACCGCACCTGCCGGCCGGCGCCCCGAGCTCGCCCGCACTGGCGAACCTCGCCGCCCATCGTCTCGATCGCCGCCTCGCCGGCCTCGCGCACGCGGTCGACGGCTCGTACACCCGCTACGCCGACGATCTCACGTTCTCCGGCGATGCGCTCCGGCGCGGCACTCTCGCGTTCTTCTCGAGTGTGTGCCGCATCGTCGTCGAGGAGGGCTTCGAGGTCCACGCGCGCAAGACCCGATTCCACCATCGCTCGCAGCGCCAGCTCGTGACGGGCGTCGTCGTGAACGAGCACCCTGCCGCGCGCCGCAGCGCGTACGATCGACTCCGCGCGATCCTCTTCAACTGCGTCCGCCACGGCGCGCGCAGCCAGGCCGATCGCGACCTGGCGGCCTTTCGCGCGCACCTGCGCGGCCGCATCGAGTGGTTCGCACACAGCCCCGCACGCGCCGCAAAGCTGCATGCGCTGTTCGACCGCATCGATTTCTCCGAGCCCGACGACGACCCCCCGGCCGACGGCTGACCGCGCGCGCGACCGCGACGCGGTCGCACGCGCACACCGGCCTCACCGGCCGGGGAAGACGAACCCCTCGCCGTCGCCCGCCGGATCTTCGAAGATGACCTGGTTGGGTGCACCGAAGAAGAAGTCGCCGTCGCCGTCGCCGTCGACGTCGCCGGTGCCCAGCACCTCGAGGCCGAACGCCGAGCCCGGCGCGCCCACGAACACGTGGCCACCGAAGTTCATCTTGTCGAGTTCGCGCACGATCTTCCGCGGCGTCGGTGCATCGGGGTCGGGCACGCCGGCCAGCCAGCAGTGCAGCCCAGTCTCGGGATCGATCTCGCAGATGTACTTCGGGAACGCCTTCAGACGCGGACGCACGTCGTACGGCATCGCATAGGCGAGATCGGCCCCGGTGCCGAGCAGCATGACCTTGCCGTAGTGCAGCGAGTTCGGGATCACCAGCGGCGAGGTCGTGCGCCCGTAGAGCTTGCCGCTCCAGCCTGCACCCGCGACCGAGATGCCGGTGAGGTCATCGTCGGCGGCGCCGACCCAGGTCATGTCCGCGATGTCCTCGCCCGGGCTGGTGCCGTGGAGTCCGCGGCCCGTGCCACCACCCGGCGCCGTGTCGGGCGTGCCGAGCACCAGGTACACGCGGCCGCGACGGACACGGGTCGCGCACGACGGCTGCGCGTCGCAATCGCGTGCGGGTGCGCCGATCAGGAAGTCGTCGAAGCCGTCGAGGTTCACGTCGCCGGCCGGCGCGAGATCGAAGCCGAAGTTCTCACCGGTCGACGCGCCGTGGAGGTACGCGATGTCCATCGTGGCGGGGTCGCCGTTCAGGAGGTCGTAGATCGGGTCGAAGCTCGCGCGTCCGTAGATCAGCGTGACCGCGCCTGCGTACGATCGCGGCAGCACCTGCGCGGTGCCGTAGGAACCGAGCGCGAGGTCCTCGTAGCCGTCGTCGTTGAAGTCGCCGACGTTGGCCATCGAGCAGCCGGTGAGGCCGATCCCCTGGAACACTGCGCTCGCATCCGTGGTCGAGCTCGGCGCTTGGTCGAGGTCGAGCAGATAGGCCGCACCCGCACTCGAGTCCACCCCGCACGCACCAATCACGAGCTCGCCCTGTCCGTCACCGTCGAAGTCGCCGGTCGCAACCGACCAGCCTGCGTAGGCCCCCGCGACATCGCCGGTCACCGCCGTGCTCGCGTCGCCCGTCGCGTAGCTACCGCTCGTCAGCGGGCCCTCGAACACGCCCACCGAACCCTTGCCACTGTTCGCGCTGGGCGAGCCGATGACGAGATCGAGCGACGCGTCGCCGATCACGTCGCCCACCGTCACCGACCACCCGGTCTCGTCGCCGGGATCACCGACGATCGCGACGTCGGCCATCGTGACGTCGAGCGTGGTGTTGCCGTCGAGGGCAACGCCGCCGAAGAAGACGTACACCGCGTTGCCGTTCGCATCCGGATGCGGCGCCGTCACGACCAGGTCGAGATCACCATCGCCATCGAGATCGCCGCTCGCGCTCTGGTATCCAAAGCGATCGCCGCCCTGCCCCACCAGCTGCGCACCTGCATCCGCCACGTCCACCGTCGGCAGCCCGGCCTGAACCACCACCATCAACGCCATCACCTGCATCGTCCGTTCATCCCTTCGGAGCCACTCGCTCCGGCGCCGGCGGACTGCAACCGGCGAACCAACCAAATCCACCGGATCTCGCGCGCGGGCTTCGATCGTCTGCCGCGTGTCCCCGGGTGGCACGTCACAGGGACGCACCGGGGACGAGGGGGGCGTCAACGATCGCGCCGCGTGTTCGAAGCTCTCATGCCGCGCGACGGGCGGGCTCGGCCGCGGGCTCCGCGAGCACCGTGAGCAAGTGGGACAGCGTCGGCTGCACGAAGCTACCGAGCGCGCGCCAGCTCGCGTGCGCGGGCGCCTCGCCGGGCGCGGTGTGCCACAATCGGCCGTAGGGATCGCGCCACAGCGTGCGCGGGCCGGCGAACCCGCCGAGGCTCAGTACGAGCTGCTCCAGCTGCGACACGAGGGGGGCGGACGGCGCGGTGAGCATGTCGCGAGCACGCTCGCACGGGCGCCACGCGCCACCAAGAAACCGACGCGCTAGGGGCCCGTGGCACCCCCTGGGAGCGGCTGTGTGATCCGTTGCCTTGCACGCATGCCCAGGATCTCCCCACCATGGTTGCATCGTGTCGATCCTGTTCTTGACCTTGGCGCTCGGCAGCGCGGCCCCGGAGCCCCGAGAGATCACGTGGCCCGATCCCACCGCCCGCGGCGGTGGGTCGACCGCGCCCGAGACCTTGAGCGAGCGCTGCGACGGCACCCGCTCGCGACCGCTCGCGGAGGCCACGTGCACGCGGTGGAAGATCGAGTGGAGTAAGGACGGCAAGGTCTGGGGCGTGACCACGGCCGACAGCCGCGAGGCGTTGGTCACCAAGCGGGAGCGATTGCTCGGCCACGCGCGGCAGTACGCACGATTGTTCGAGCTCGCCTTCGACGACCGGTGGAGCGATCCGACGGTGCCGATCTGCGACACCTGCGAGCAGAGTGCGCCCACCGCCGTCGCCGGCACGCCGCCACCCGATGCCGTCACCGCCGCGTTGATCGAGACCCGCGCGCGCCTGGTCGCCTTCGAGCAGGAGGTGCTCGACCTCCACGCCCCGCGGCTGCGCGAGATCGCCAGGCTCGCGCACGACCCAGCCACCGCCCGGCTCGGCAAGGCCTACGCGAAGGCGCTCGAGCTCGCGATCGTCGACGTCGTCCACCTCGCGCTCGAGCTCGACAACGCGGTGGTGTTTCGCGCCAAGGCCGACGTCGAGCGCGCTCGCAAGGCCATCGAGGCCCGCCGCACGGCGCTCGATCGCGCTGCCGCGGCACTCGTCGCCGTGGTGGCGAAGGCGGCGGCCAAGGCCCACGCCGGCACCTACGATGACGACGCGGTCTCGGGCCCCGGTGCAGCGCGCCTGATGATCGACATCTCGCCCACCAAGGTCATCGCGACCTTCGCCCAGGGCGAGGCCAGCGCGGTGTGGTTCGAGGGCACCGTGCAGCTCGACGGCACCCTCGCGGGCCGGACCTTGGTCGCGCCCGAGGGCGGGACCCTCACGTGCAGCAACTACAGCCTCGACTGCGGCTACGTGTGGGCCCCGGCGCAGCTGCGTTTCGAGGACCGCACCGACGCCCGCGGCAAGCGGCACACCGTCGAGCTGTGGTTCGAGCAGTCCAAGTGGCTGCACGCGCGACCGTTCTCCCGCTGATCTCGCCCGCCTGGGGCCGCCGGATGCAGATCCGGAACCTCGGCTGGCCGCCCGGCAACCTCCCTTTCATGGGGCACATCCGACTCGACCTGGCCGACATCGAGTTCGTGCACAACGACGAGATCGCGCTGGACGACGACGACGTCATCCTGCTCGAAGAGCCCGCCCGAGCCGGGGCACGGCGCGCGATCTCGGCGCGCCTGCCCCAGCCGCGCCGCCGACCCGGCCATGCGCCGAGCTTCGACGACGCCGCCACGGTGGTGTGGGCGGTGCCGGAGCGGGCCCGCGCCGGCGCGAGCTGGTGATCGCACCGTGATTCCGGCGCTAGGCCCCGGCTAGCCGCCGATCTCGCGGACGCCGGCCCGCCCCTGCCCGCCCATGGGGCTTCCGTGGCACGCTCGCGGCCCGCATGACCGACGGCAGCAAAGTCAATCTCGGCGCGCTCGAGCGGCAGGTCAGCTACTCGGGCGAGGGCATCTCGGTTCGCTCGCTCGAAGACAGCATCGCCACCGAGCGCGACACCCAGAACGGCAAGGTCGAAGAGCTCAAGGTCCTGCGCGAGCGCAACGTCGAGATCCAGAAGGCGCTCGCCGACGAGGTCGGCAAGCTGCGCAAGTTCAGCGACTACATCGACGGCACCGCCACCACCGGCGGGTTCTGGGCCGGCTTCAAGGAAGTCATCAGCCACATCCCCGGCTTCCGCAACATCGCGATCAGCAAGCGATCGATCGAGGAGCTGCTCAAGCAGCAGTACCAGATCAGCTCGCGCCGCGTGAAGGAGGCCGCCGAGTACGTCGATACGCTCAAGAAGAGCGAGCAGGATCTCTACAAGGAGATCGAGCGCATCAACGGCAAGATCATCGAGATGGCCAAGAACGAGGCCGTCGCGGTGGACTACGTGCTCGAGCTCAAGCAGCTGGTCGACGCGCTCGAGGCCGAGAAGGCCGCGTGCGAGGCCGGCAGCGTCGCCTTCCGCGACATCGAGGCCAAGCAGGACAAGGCCCACACGCTGCTGGCGCAGCACTCGGCCAACCTGCAGCTCTACAGCGCCGCCGAGGATCGCTACGCGAGCCTCAAGGTCAACACCCGCAAGCTGGTCGAGACCATCCTCAACCTCGGGCAGGACATCTCGCAGTACACCACGGCGGCCTCGATCAAGCTCGACATGGCGTCCGCGCAGATCCAGGCCATCGGCACCGCCGCCGACGCCTCGGTCGTGATGCTCGAGCTCAAGAAGAGCCTCGACGTGATGACCGAGTCGATGAACGCGACCACGCAGTTCGTCAGCGACACCCAGGTGTTCTTCCGGCGCAACCTCGACTCGTTGGTCAAGGAGCTCGAGACCTTCGACGAGACCACCACCAAGCTGCTCGACAAGAACATCGAAGAGAGCCGCAAGATCGAAGACGAGCGCATCGCCGCCGCGATCGCCAAGGCCCAGGCCCACAAGCGCGCCCAGGCCGACGCTGGCACGCCGGGTCCGACCTGACGGTCGGGCCGCCGATCGCGGGAGTCCACCCATGAGCGAGCTGGTCGCGCTGCACACCCAGGCCCTGGGCGAGCCGACCGCGTCGAGCTACCTCGACCTGCTGGCGGCCGCGCTGGCGGCCTCGCGGATCAACCGCTCGTTCCCCGAGCGTCGACCGCTCGAGGCGACCCTGCAGGCGCTGCGGGGCGCCGCCCACGAAGGGCTCTACGACAGCGTCTTCGTCGACGCGCGATCGGGCCTCCCCAACCTCGCCAGCTTCACGCGCGTGTTGTCCGACCGCATGGTCGGGCTCGACGCGGTCGGAAAGATGGACAGCGCGGAGACACTCGCGGCCCGCCGTGACGAGGCCGAGGTGTTCGACCGCATGGGCCGCAAGCGCCGCTACTTCGAGCGACTGCGCGCGTTGGAGCTCGCCCCGGTCGATCTCCACCGCGTGCTGCTGCGGCGCCACGAGCCCGAGCAGTCGCGGGCGAGCTTCCGCGTCGAGCTGACCAAGCTGCTCGCCGACGGCTGCTACGCGCGCGTCGTGATCGAGCTGTGGCAGCGCGCCAGCCTGTGGTCGCACAAGCTGGTCCAGCTCGACGACAGCGGCGAGGTGGCCGAGGGCACCGAGGCGCTGCGCGGCATGGTCTATCGCTTCGCGGCGTTCGACGCCGAGACCCTGTTCGTGCGGCTGCACGAACTCGAGGGGGTGTCGGTCGAGCGCGTGCAGCGGGGCATCATCGGCCCGGCGCTGTGGACCATCCCCGACGCGACGATGCTGCATCGCAGCGCCGAGCCCGGCGATGACGCCCTGGCGCGCACGTGGTCGCAGTGGCTGCCCGAGGCCGCCACACTGCCGCCGCAGCTGGTGATGTCGTTCGCGAGTGACACTGCGGCCAACGACGTGCGCGAGGAGCTGTCGAACGATCCGCTGTCGCCCCTGCTCGCGAACTCGCTCGCCGAACAGGAGAAGGCCCGCTATCGCGTGCTGCGCGACCGCCACGCCTTCAAGGTCTACAAAGACCGCAAGTTCGTCGTGACCGCCGGCGCACGACCGCTGGTCGAAGCGGTGTGCACCGTCGCGGGCACCAAGAACCTGCTCTACGCGGTCTGATTACTTCTTCGGTGCCGGCTTGCGCGCACCGGGCTTGCGACCCTTGGGCGCGATCGGAGCCCGACGCACCGCTGCGGTCGGCGGCTTCGGAGCCGCGACCGCCTCGGTGCCGGGCGTCGGTGTCGGCGCAGGCACCACGGCGGTCGGGGTCGTGCCGGGCGGCACCGCACCCGGCGGCACCGCACCCGGCTGCACCGGACGGCCGGCGGCCCGTGCTGCAGCGGCGGCAGCGGCCTGTGCAGCGGCGGCCTGCGCCGCGGCGGCCTGCGCCTCCTTGGGCAGCGGCGCCGCAACGGCCTCCTTCTTCGGCGCCTCCGCGCCCTCGGGCGTGATCGGCTGCGGGCGCGGACGCGCGGGCGCATCGGCGCTGGCGACGTGCTCGGTCTGCTTGGGCTTGATGGACGACGACTTGCGCGACACCTTCTCGAGCTCGGCGGCGTCGAGATGCTTGCCGAGCACCTCACCGGGATCACGACCTTCGTCGCTGACGCGCTGCGCGACCTTCTCGACCACCGACGGATCGGAACGGCTCTGGGCGTTGAGCTCGCTGGTCACCAACTCCTGCAGTGCGGGGTTGTCGGACTCGCTCGCGATGCGGTCCATGGTCGTGAGCAGGCGCGCCATGTCGTCGCGCAGCTGATCCTGCTCGCGCTGATCGAGGTACGACTGCGCCAGGCTCACCAGCGTCGCGAGCACGATCAGCGCCGACAGGGCCCACGCGTAGCGCGGTGGCTTGCGACGATCTCGCTCCATCCAGATGCCGAGCACGGCGGCGAGACCGGCCACGAACACCGCGGCGAGGGTGATGACGAGATCGAGCTCGAAGTCGAAGTTCACGATGTCCTGCTCCGTTCGAACACGGCGCTCCGCGAGCGTCCGTACCCGTGGTAGCCGACGCTAGACGCCGGCGCCAGCCTTGTCAACGGATCGCGGCCGCGTCCAACGGCGAGGGCACGCTCGCGGGCGGGCGAGCCCCGCCCGCGCGCGCCGACGTTCGCTCGTTTGTGTTTCGCTCGCTTGGGTTCGCTCGCTTGCGTTCGCTCGTTTGCATCATCCATGAGTGTTCCCACCGCACGCGCTTGATATCCTCGCTGCGCATGGGCATCTCGCGCGAAGAATCCATCGCATCACTGCGACTCCTGGTGTGCATGGCGAAGGCCGACGGCGTGCTCCACGATCGCGAGCGCGCGTTGCTGGCCGACGCGTTCGAGGACGCAGCCCTGCCCACCGGCGTCACCCTCGAGTGGCTGCTCGACGAGCCCGTCGATCTCGACACCGTGCTGGCACAGATCGACTCCTACGAGGCCCGTGAGCACGCCTACGCGGCCGTGTACGCGCTCGCGTGCAGCGACGGCGACTGCGCGGCGACCGAGCGCGAGCTGCTGATGCACGTCCGCGACACGCTGGAGATCGACGCGACCCAGGACGCTCACCTGTCGCGGCTGTTCTTGCCCTCGCATCAGCAGCCGGGCCCGTCGACGACGCCGATGCTCGACGGGATGGCGCGCAAGGACGAGGTCGAGGCCGCGACCCGCAAGTGCGCGATCGTGTCGGCGCTCCTCGGGGCTTTCCCGCTACCGGGCGTTTCGATCGCGACCGACCTGATGATCGCCGCGCTGCAGGTCGCGCTCGCGCGGGACATCGGCGCGCTGTGGGGCCAGGCCATGGACACCGCGCAGGCCAAGGGCGTGCTCGCGGGCTTCGGTGTGGGCACGGGCGCTCGCATCGCGCTGTCGAACCTGCTCAAGGTGTTTCCCGGCTGGGGCTCGGCCTTCGGCGCCGCATCGGCCTACGCGTCCTCGTACGCCGTCGGCCGCGTGATGAACACCTACTTCGAGGAGGGCCGTGGCCTCGACGCGCGCGAGCTCGCCGCGCGCTACAAGGCCGCCAAGCAGGACGCCAAGCAGGCCTACGCCTCCGACAAGGACGCCATCGCGCGCGCCGAGACCACGCACAAGGACGAGATCGCGGCGCTCGAGCACCAGCTCTCGGTCGGTGAGATCGACCAGGCGACCTTCGAGACGCGCCTCGCCGCACTGGTCGCGACACCGGCGTAGCTCGTCGTCCACGTCCTCACCAGCCCGGCCAGCACAGCACCTCGAAGGGCCGGGCTGCGGCCGCAGCGGCCCATCGCGATCTCGATTGCCCTCAAGGTGGCTCGTTGTCGGATCGATGTCGTACCTGGTGGACGCCATCCGAGCATCGATGAGAATCCTGCACGCGCAGGCACGACCCACGGCAACCGAGCTGGAGGCCGCCGCGCGCGACACCGCCGACCGCAGGCCCCCCGAGATCACGTCGGTTGCGGGACACCCGGCGCGGGCGGGTCCGTCCGCGGTCGCGCCGGCGCCTTCGTCGTCGCAGCCCGACCCGCGCGAAGGGGAGTCCCGCCACGGACATGGCGGTGGTGCGCGCGCGAGTTCCCGCGACGACGACACGGCGCGCCTGCGCGAGCTCTGGCGCCGCGACATGGCGGTGCGGGCCGAGTCGGCACGGGATGAACCCGACGGCTCGATGCCGGAGATCCCGGCGTACATCTACGATCTCGGCCCCGACGGTCGGCCCTATGCGGCCGAGGTGCCGCAGACCGCCCGCGAACCGCAGCAGGACGACACCGAGCGCGAGGACGACGCGCCGACGACGACGACGCGCCGCACCGACGATGCGTCACCGACCGCCGCGCGAGCGTCCACCTCGACGCCGCTCGATCGCGGTGACGCGAGCAAGCCGGAGGCCCGGGCCGCATCACCGCCGACGCGCGACGCCACCTCGGCCGACACCGCCGGGGATCGAGACGCCGACGTTCGTCGGCACGAGCTCGAGCAGGCCTACCACCCGCCGGCGAGCACGAGCTCGCACTTCGACCTGGTGGCTTGATACGCGCGGGATCGAGGCGTCGCCGGCCGGAGGCGCCTCGGTCTTCGCGCATCCGCGGGTCACGGCACCGCGACGCGGCGCCACTTCACGCGGGTCTGGTTGAAGTGACCGCGCACGTTGGGATCGTGCTCGAGATCCTGCTCGCGGCCGTCGACATCCCGCGCGCGCGAGGCCACCAGGTACTCACCGCTGGCCGGCGCGGCCCAGCGCCACGACCACACCGTCCACGCGTGCGTGCGGGCATCCGCCGGCAGCGGCGCGTCGGGGAAGTAGCCCTCGGGCGACTCGATCTGCGCGCGGTGCCAGCTCTTGCCACCGTCGACGCTGACGTCCACGTGCTCGATCGGACGCCCGCCGCCCCACGCCCAGCCGGTCAGGCGCCAGCCGTCGCCGTCACGCTGGCAGCGGGTGACCATCGACTTGAGACCGATCCAACGCGCCTGCACGCGGACCCACCGACCATCGCGCAGCTCATGGTTGGTGAACACCCAGCGGTTGTGGATGCCCATGTGCGGCGCGGTCTTGCCCTCGATGTGCCCTAGCCACTTCACGTGCGACATCGAGTAGATGCCGGGCACCACCAGCCGCAGCGGGAAGCCACGCGGCCGCGGCAGCGGCTCGCCGTTCATCGTCACCGCGAGCAACGCATCCGCCGTGCGCAGCTCGTCGACCGACAGGCCGTAGTGATAGCCCTTGCGCACCAGCGGAATCGGGTCGAGGCCGTGGAACGCGAAGTGGGTCGATTCACCCACGCCGCCGCACGCGTCGAGCAGCGTGCGCAACGAAGGTCCCGCCCAACGCGCCTGCCCGAGCAGCCCCGCCGAGCCCATGACGTGGTTGCCGTTGCCGGCGCACTCCATCACGCACAGCCGCTCCTCGAAGGGCAACGCGCGCACCTCGTCGAGCGTGAACTCGCGGGGACGCGCGACCCCGGTCACCCGCAGGCGCCAGCTCTGCGCGTCGACTCGCGGATGGCGGTGCCGGTCCCTGCGAAAGTAGCCCTCGACCGGCGTCAGCGGCCCCGACATGGTCTGGGTCCGCTGTTCGATCATGCTGATCATGCGGAACGCGAACGGCTGCAGCAGGCGCCCCAACCACCGCGCCATGCCCTCGACCGGTCGCAGCTCCAGCTCTTCGGGCACGGTCGCGAGCGCCGTGGTCGGGGCCACCGTCGCCAGGGCCGGCAGACTCGATGCGGGCGGTCGAACGCGATCCGTCATGGCTTCCTCGGCGCATGGTGGCAAACCCCTGACGACCTGACCAGTGCGACCGCGCCGCCCTTGCGCCGCGGAGTTTGCGGCTCCGTCGAGCACGGCCGCGCGGAAGAACCGTCCGGCGCTTGCCGCGTTCTCAGATTAAGGTAGCGTCCCGCACCCCTTCGAAGGAGATCGCGACCGTGCATCTGCGAACGTTCTCGACCGCTTGCTTGCTGCTGTGCCTCGGCGTCGTTGCGCCGGCCTGTGACGACACCAAGACGGACGCCAAGGCCAAGGCCGACGACAAGAAGACCGACGACAAGAAGACCGACGACAAGAAGACCGACGCAAAGGTCGAGGACGCAAAGGTCGACGAGAAGAAGGCCGACGACGCAAAGGTCGACGATGCCAAGGTCGACGACGCAAAGGCCGACGACGCAAAGGCCGACGACGCAAAGGCCGACGACGCAAAGGTCGACGACGCAAAGGTCGACGAGAAGAAGGCCGAGGACCCGAAGGTCGACGAGAAGAAGGCCGACCCCAAGAAGACCGACGACAAGAAGACGCCCCCGAAGGATCCGCCCAAGCCCGATGACGCCAAGGCCGACCCCGGTCCGGGCGTCGACGGCAAGGCGCTCTACGGCACGAAGTGCAAGAACTGCCACGGCGTCACCGGCGACGGCAAGACGAAGATCGGCGAGGAGAACGACATCGAGGATTGGACCGCGGCGGGCTGGAAGGCCAAGTGGACCGAGGCCAAGGTGATCGACATCGTGACCAACGGGAAGTCGGGCACGAAGATGAAGCCGTTCAAGGACAAGCTGAGCGCGGACGAGATCGCTGCGGTCTCGAAGTACTCGCGTTCGCTCGGCAAGTGACCCGTCGCGCGTGCGGCTCGCCGCCGTTGCTCGGCGTCGCGAGCCGCGTGCCCGGTCACTTCGGCGCGTCGGGCCGGGAGCCCGAAGGCGCATCCGCCTCCTCGCCCAGGCGCAGCGAGACCATGAACTGGTCGCGGCCGCCCTCTGGCGGCGGCGGGAAGCTCAGCGAGTAGGCGCTCTCGCGCATGCACTCGACCAGCTCCGGATCCCACGGCTGGCCGCCGGGCTGGGTCGATGTCGGTGGCACCTCGATGGTGTCGACCACAGCGCCGAGGTCGGGGTCGGCGAGCACGTCGAACTCGATCTCGAACATGCCGGCGAGGCCCGGTTGCCGCTCCTGCGCCGTGGCGAAGCACTCGTCGGCCAGCGGGATGAAGTCCTCGTGCAGCAGACGCGCGAGGTCATCGCGACCACCGATGCGATCGGCGAGCGGCGGCCCGTCGTCGTCGTCGTCCGCCCGCGTGTGCCCCCGGGCTTCGCCGCCGGCGCGCGCCGCCTGACGCTCGACGATGCGACGGCGCAGCTCGTCGCGGCGGGCACGATCGCGAGCGCGGCGGAGCTCGGGCTCGGACCCGGGTCGCAGTGCCGATACGGCGTCCGCCCCGGACGGCAGCGGAGTCGGCAGCGGCGGGACCACCACAGGTGGCAGCGACTCGTTCGCGTCGACCTGGGAACGCGCAACCCCCAGCGGCGTGGTCGGCAACGGATCGCGATCGAGGATCACGAACGACGCCGCACCGAGCAGCGCGCACGCGAGAGCGACCAGGACGATCCTCGACCGACGCATGCTCCGAGGTCTACCACCACGGCGGCGCCGAGCTGACGCCAGCCGGATTCTGCTACCGTGGTCGCATGCCGATGTCCTACCGCGACCGTGGCCGTGCGATCACGATGGCCCTGGTGTTCTTCGGTGCGGCGGTGGTCACTGCGGCCTCGATGCGCGCGGCCGAAGGTCGCATGTGGCTGCCACTGCTCGCGCTCGCCAGCATCACAGTGGTCGCCGCCGCGCTCGAGGTGATGTCGATCCGCCGCGGCGCCGCGCGAGCGACGGTCGGCGCGTGGCTACCGGCCGCGCTCGGCATCGGCGCGGCGGCGCGGGTCGTGACCACGCAGGGTCCACGCGGACCGGACTCGGGTGTGGCCGACTCGATCACGCTCGCCGCGGTGGTGGTGGCCGCGATCGTGCTCGCGGTCGTCGTCAATGCGGCGGCCAGCCTGGCGCAGCGCGGCCGAGCGCAGCAACGGCCCTGATACACTCGACGACGCCCCGCGCTCCCCCTTGCGTACGCCAGCGAAACCACCCCGCGGCACGACGCCACGGTTCGCCGCGGGCCTCGTGTTCGCGGCCTACCTGCTGGCCGCCCGCGGCATCGGCAACTGCTACCCGGTCTCGGTGTTCGACATGTACCAGGGCCGCGGGGACGAGACCGCCGCACGCGTGATGGTGCGCGACGTCGGTGGCGCGGTGCTCGAGCTCGAGGAGTTCGAGGACTACAGCTGCTTCCCGCGCCTGCCGATGATCACCGAGGTCAAGCGCTACTGCCCGGCGGCACATCAGCCGCTCGACTACGTCACGCGCGATCAGCAACAGCTGCTCGAGCGGCGCATCACGGCGACGCCGCACGCGGACGGCGAAGAGGTCGCCATCGTGTCGCGGGCGTTCTTTCTCGCCGAGCAGCCGTTGGTCACGCAGGACTGCGTGATCGCGCGCTGCACCGCGAAAAGGCGGAGCCCGCCATGAACGGCGCGAGCTCGTGGTGGGACGGCTACGACCGCACGCCGCTGCGGATCGGCATCTGCGTCATCGTCGCGCTCCAGTGGTTGCTCGAGACCACCCAGCTGGCCGCACAGTCGCGCGACCTCGCCCACTACCGCAGCGGCGGCATGCTGGCGCAGACGATGGTGCGGATTCCCGGCGCGGCCTGGCTGCTGCTGGCGCTGGCGTGCGTGGGACTCGTGGCGATCGCCCGCGACCGTCGGCCGGTGCAGTGGGGCGCGTCGACCCTGGCCGTGCTCGCGCTCGCCAGCGCCTGGCAGACGCAGGTGTTCGGCTCGCCCTCGCGCAATGCGTTCTTCCCCGGCGCGGTGCTCCTGGGCTGGACGCTCGGCCAGGCCTGGGCCGGCGAGCGCGGCACGCAGCCCCGCGCGGTACGAGAGCGCTTCGCCGAGTGGGGCGCGCTGGCGTGCCTCGCCGCTGCGTACGTGGGATCATGCGCGAGCAAGCTCATCGCCACCGCGGGCGGCTGGGCGAGCGGCACGCAGGTGCGCGCGTTGGTGGTGCGGCAGCAGGCGGTGGCCGACTGGGGCTGGCTGCTGCAGCTGCGCGCCGCGGTGGTGGAGTCACCCGCGCTCGGCAGCGCAGCCGCGATCACCACGCTGGTGATCGAGGGCGGCGGCGTGCTGCTGCTGCTCGGCCCCCGCCTTCGCACCGCATGGGCGCTCGCAATCATCGGGCTCCACACCGCGATCCTGGCGTTGTGCACGATGCCGTACCTCGAGCCGATGTTGCTGCTGGGCCTGCTGGCGTTGCCGTGGCCGCGGCTGCTGCGGCGCGCCCGCGTGCCGGCGACCCACGACCCGGTACCGTGGCCACCGCGAACGCTCGCGGCGTTGATCACCGGCGTCGTGCTGGCGTGGTGGCTGGCGCCGCTGGGTTGGCGCGGCTAGTACCTCGATACTAGTACCTCGACACAGCGATAGTGATGGGTTCACGCGGCGGCCGGCAACGGCGTGTCGAAGAGCGGCTTCGGGTAGGCGTGGCCAAGCTTCCGCCGTGCGTCGTCGACTCGGAACATCCAGTTGATGCGATGGCCGTCGCGGTTGCGTGCGGCGGACCACGCGTCGACGTGGACTTCGAGCATCGCGCGGTCGGGAATGCGCCGGTCGAGGCACTGCCCGCTGAGCACGCCGATCTCGATCTCGACCATGTTGAGCCAGCTCGCATGCTTGGGTGTGTGATGGAACTCGAGCCGTCGAAGGATGCGGCGGGCTTCCGGGGCGGGGAAGGCGTCGTACAGGTTCTTCGCGCGGTGCGTGCTCAGATTGTCGAGTACGACGCGGATGACGTCGGCGTTCGGGTAGTGAACGTCAACGAGGTCGCGCATGCACTCGGCGAAGTCGATGCTCGTGCGCTGGTCGGTAACCTTGGCGTGTCGCCATGGTCGATGCGCGTCGACCATGACGAAGATGTTGACGGTTCCGTTGCGTGTGTACTCGTAGTCGATGCGCGCGGGTTGGCCCGGCTTCGCTCGGACGGACGCACGTGTCTCGCCAATCAACTGGTACGGCTTCTCGTCGAAGGAGACGACCGGCCGCTTCCGGATCGGGCGTCTCAGCGTAGAGGTCGAGCACGTCCTCCATACGCTCGACGAACTCGGCATCGACACACGGGATGCACCACATCTTCTTCTGCCAGGGCTTGAGATCGTTCTCGGAGAGCCTCCGCCGGACAGTTTCGCGAGAGATGCTGTCGTGGTCGACGAGTTGCACGACCTCGCCCGCGAGAAGCTCGAGGGTCCAGCACTTGCGACCGGTTGGCGGCTTCGAGCATGCCAGCGCGATGAGGACGGCTTCCTCGCGTCCTGAGAGTTTCCGCTCCGGCCTGGGCCGAGCACGATCGCTGAGCGCTGCATCGAGTCCTTCCTCGACGAACCGCTTCTTCACTCGGTAGATCGTCGCCGTGCCGCAACCGAGCACTTGCGCGGTCTCCTCATCCGAGAGACCTCGATCACACGCGAGCAGGATCTGCGCACGCGTGCTTGCGCGTTCGCTCAGTGCCTCGACCGAGCCGTTCTCGAAGACCTTCGCGCTCGTCTTCGGTCAGCTCTACGATGTAGCGGACGTTCATCGGACCTCCGGCTCCGCGGAGCCACACGTCTCAGATCACATCCGAGATCCCATGTCGATCCCCGCCGACGCCGCATTCACCGACAAGCAAGGCCAGTACCTCGCCTTCATCTACCTCTACACCAAGCTCCATCGCCGGCCCCCCGCAGAGGCCGACATGCAGGAGTACTTCGAGGTCACGCCCCGGTCGTGCACTCGATGGTCGTCACCCTCGAGAAGCGCGGCCTGATTCGACGTGAACCCGGCCGCGCTCGAACCATCGAGATCCTCGTGCCGCCTGCGCAGCTCCCAGAGCTGCGTTAACCGCGCCTCAATCGATCACTATCCCTGTGTCGAGGTACTAGCTGCGTGCGGCCAGCACGGTGCTCTAGGCACGCAGCTTGGCGATCTCGGCCATGAGCGCGTCGAGATCCTCGTCGGGCAGGTTCTGCCGATGATCGGCGATCTGCATGTGCACGCGATCGCCTTGGGCCTCGGCGATGAGGATCTGCGTGACGGCGCCCGCGACCGGATCGAGGTGCAGCGTCACGCTACGGATCGCGCGACGGATGACCGAGCCGCGCGGCGGCAGGATGTCGAGCCGGTAGCCCCGCTTGGGCACGTCGGTGCGCGCGTCCGCGATCAGCTCGGCGCCGTCACCCGGCGCGAACGCGGCGCGCAGGCGGTCGGCCAGCCACGCCGCCGCGAGGTTCTCGCTGCGGGCGATCGGCGGCCGTAGCGGCGTGCCTTCGACGCGCTGGTTGGGCACGATCGAGAGCTCGTCGCCGTCGACGATGGTGGTCGAACCGGCGAGGCCGTCGTCGCGCACGACGAAGGTCGACGGCGCGCGGAAGATGATCTGCCCCGTCACGACGAGTGGCTCGCGAAGCAGCGAGGTCTCGCGGGTCGTGGTGACGCGCGCGATGAGATTCCGGGTGCGCTTGGCGTAGTTGGCCCACAGCTCGAGGCGGTTCTGCAGGCGCTTGTCGGTGAGCTCGTCGGCGTGCGCCGAGCGGGCACACAGCGCGGCACCCAAGCCGACCAGGAGCGAGCGACGCGAGGTGATCATGGCGGCGATTCCTCCGAGGGTGGCTCGTCGCGGTGGCGGTCGCGCCCGAACGCGCCCCGCAGCAGTCGCACGACGCCGGGCGCGAGGAACAGCCCGAACCCCGAGGCCGTCGCTGCGCCGAGCACCACCACGATGCCGAGGCCCTGCCACACCGGGACGCCACTGGCGACCAGCGCGGCGCCCGAGGCGATCTGGCACAGGCTGGTCACGACCACGCCGGTCGCGAACAACGGGCGCTGCAGATCGATCGCACGGCACGCTCGCCCCGACGAGATGGTCGCGGCCGCGCCGACCAGCAGCAGCGCCGGCACCATCGCAGGCCCGACCGGGACGTGCAGCACCGCCAGCGCCCACAGCACCGCGCACTGCGTGGCCAGGGTCGCGACCGCGGCCGCCATCGCGGTCGCGAGGCTGCGCGTGCCGAGCCACACCGTCAGCGCGCCGAACCACAGCTGACACAGCACCCAGATACCGAGCCAATCCGCGAAGCCCTCGCGATCGCGGCGGGCCGCGACCGCGGGTCCCTGCAGCACCAGCGGAACCTCATCGGCGCCCCGCACCCGCGGCAGCGGGGCGTCGGCGTCGGGCCCCAGCTGCACGAACGTGCGCACGCGCCAGCGACCATCGCGCTCGCTCGCGTAGCGTCGCAGCCACGGACCCAGGGCCGATTGCAGCATCGCGGCCGCGGTGGGCAGGCCGCCGTCGCCCGCCGCGCTGCGGAGGAACTCACCGAACGCGTCGGGCCGGAAGCCTTGGGCCTCGAGGGTCGCGCGCAGACGATCGAGGCGCAGCGGCAGCTTCAGCTCGGCGAGTGCCGTGCGCCGCCGATCGAGATCGGGGGTGCGTGCGATCCAGGCGCCGGGGCCGTCGACCCGAATCACCTCGGTGGGCACGCGCTCGGCGAGCGCACGCTCGTCGCTGGCGGCGCGCTCGAGCGCCTCGTCGAGGCTGGCGCCCTCGCTCTGCACCATCACCAACGTCGCCGGATCGAAGAACTCGTCGAGCAGTCGACGCTGCGCGACCGAGGTGGCGGCCTCGCCGAGCGCGAGCCGATCGGCGCCGCGGTAGCGCAGCGACGACACCGACCACGCGCCCGCGGCCAACGCGGCCAGCGCGAGCGTGAGCGCCAGCGCCGGCATCGCGCGCCACTGGAACCCGCGGGTGGCCCACGACACCGCACCGCCGACACGTTCGTGGATCGCGGGCAGCACCACGCGCAGCAGCACCATCGCGATCGCGACGGCGATCGCCCAGTACCACGCCCACGCGCGCCACGCCGGGTAGGGCGACAGCAACAGCGGCAACAGTGCACCCGCGAGCACCACCGCCGCCGGCCAGCCGCGCGCGCTGATGCGTTGCAGATGCAACGCGCCCTCGCACACGAACCCCAGCAGCAGCACGACCATCGCGGCCGACCACAGGTCCGCCGTCGGCAGCCACGCCAACGCACCGGCCGCGAGCGCGGCCAGGCACGCGAGGATCGCGAGCGTGGCACGGATGCGCCGCAGGATGCCGGCCAGCACCGCGGCGATGCCGGCCAATGCGAGGGCCAGCATCCGCACGCGGTGTCGCTCGGTGAGGTCCGCGGCCGCCTCCTCCACGTGGGTCGGACCGACCCACGTCGCGTCGACCGGCGCATCACCCAACGCCGCGCGCACGTCGGCGATCAACGCCGCGGGCGCCCGCGACGAGCGCAGCAGCAGCAGCAACGCACCACCGTCGGCCGCGAGCAGATCGCCGCTGGCGGTCGGGCTCGCCCGCCCGGTGCCCTCGTGGCTGGCGAACGCGGCCCCCTCGGCGCCGAGCAGGGCGAACAGGCCCAGGGGATCGCGCCGAGGCTCGTCACCCGCGACGCCGAACAGTGGCGACGACATGCGCGCGCGCAGGCCCTCGATCGCGTCGGACATCGCGGCATCGCTGAGACGCGCCCCGATGGTGACCAGCGCGGCGTCGCTGACCAGCCACATCGCGTGGGCATCGAACCATGCCGCCGCCTCCCCGGCCGGCGGCACCAACGGCACGCGCTCGTCGACCATGCGATCGGCGACCGCGGCGGCCGCGGCGACCAACGCGTCGTCGTCGTCGTCGTCGAGCACGGGCTCGACCTCCGTGTTGCCACCCTCGCGGAGGGTCAGCATCAGCAGGCGCTCGTCGGCGAGCGGGCGCTCGGCCTCGGGCAGCAACGACAGCGCGCCGCCGTCGATCGTCGCTCGATGGGCGAGCGACCAGCCCGCGACTGCGAGCGCCACCAACCACGCCAGCAACACCCATGTCGCGTGCCGCCCGGCCCAGCGCGACAGCGAGATCGCGGCCCCGGTGGGGGTGGTGGTCGGCGCGTCGGAACCCAAGGGTGCTCGGGCCGAAGGGTACCAGCTGTCGTCGGTGGCGGGCGTCCAGCGACGCACGCAAGGCCACCTTGCGCTTGGCGAGCGCCACGGGGATCCGCCACACTTCGGGCGTGTGGCTGTGGTCGTTGTTGGTGGCCGCGAGCGGGCGCGTGGAACCCGTCGCAGACGCCGATCCGCCCGCGCAACCCCCGGCCGATCGCATCGCGTGGTCGGCCCCACCGGAGTGCCCCGACGACGCCGAGCTGGAACGACGGGTCGCCGACGCCGTGGATCATGCCGATGCAGGTTCGATCGCGACCGCGACCGTGCAGCGCGCAGGTGATCACTACACCGTCGATCTCGTCACTGCGATCGATGGTGCCGCGCAGCTCAAGCACCTCGAGGCCGCCGATTGCGACGACCTCGCCGACGCGGTGGCCGTGGTCGTGGCACTCACGCTCGATCCGGCGACGGCTGCAACGCCGGAGGTCGCCACGCAGCGCGACGTCGCAGCGCCCGTCGACGAGATGCCGCCCCCCGCGGTCGAGACCTCGTCACCCGGCACCACCCGCGCAGTGCCATCGCCCCCGCCGACCTCACGCGCGCGCCTGGGTCAGCACTTCGAGCTCGGCCTGCGCTTCATGGGCGGCTTCGGCTCGGGCCTGGCCCCTGTCGGCGGCGGCGTGGTGTCGGTCGCACTGTCGCTCGGTCGACGGCTGTGGATCGCCGAGCTCGATGGCCGGCTGTGGACGCCGCGCGACATCCCCTCGGTCGACCGCAACTTCGGTGCGAGCATGCTACTCGGCACGGTCGGGCTCGCGGGTTGCCTGCGACCGCCGACGCGCAGGGTCGAGGTGCCGCTGTGCCTCGGGCTCGAGGGCGGTGCGGCACGGGCGAAGGGCCGTGACCTGCTGGGCATCTCGACCGAGTTCTACCCGTGGGCAGCGCCATTCGTGCGCGTCGGATTGCGCGTTCGCATCGCCGCGGGGGTCGGCTTCCTCGCCGCGATCGAAGCGGCGATCCCGATCCGACGGCCGGTCATCACGGTCGGCGGTGCCGACTCACCGCTGTGGTCGACGCCCGCGGCGTCGGCCCGCGTCCTCGTGGGGCTGCAATTCCGCACGCCAGGCCCAAATGGCGGCGGCTCGCGCTGAAAGCCTGCGGCAACCGCCACGTTCCGGCCCCGAGGATGACGGAAGCAGCCCGAGCCGGGGATGAAGGCCCAACGACGATGGCACAGGTCCGTCACGAGCCCGCCCTCCCCCGCCGCGCCGACCCACGGTTTCGTGCCCTCTACCAGGGCCACTTCGGCCTGGTGTGGTCGCTGACCGCCCACTTCGGCGTGCCCGCGGCGGCGCGCGAAGACGTCGCGCAGGAGGTTTGGCTGACGGTGCATCGACGCATCGATGCGCTTCGACCCGACGCGTCCTCGCGGGCGTGGCTGGCCGCGATCGCGCGGCACGTCGCCTCGCGTCACCATCGCTCGCAGACCCGCCACGCCCGCCGGCGCGCCGCGCTTTCGGTGCACCTCGAGTCGATCGCGACGCGACCGAGCGAGCCCGACGCGTTCGCCACCGTCGACGCAGCACTCGCACGGATGGACGCCGGGCAGCGCGAGGTCTTCCTGCTCATGCAGGTCGAGGAGCTGAGCGGCCCCGAGTGCAGCGAGGCGCTGGGCCTGCCGCTCAACACCGTCTACTCGCGTCTGCGACTCGCGCGTGCGCGACTCACCGAGGCCATTGGTGAGCTCGACCTCGACGCGGCGGCCGCGACGATGCGCTGCGCACCACCGCCGCGCGCAGCCACGCAACGATTGTGGCTCGCGCTCGGGCTCGATCTGTTCGACCGCCACGGCACGGCCACGACGATCGCGAGCACATGGACCGGCAAGCTGGCGGTCGCAGCCACCGCCGCGCTCGCGACCGTCGTCGGCACCGCCGCGCTCGCGGGACGGGGCGACGCCGCGGCGCATGCACGCTACCGTGCACACGAGGACGGCGCCCAGCCGATCCACGTCGCTGCGGTCGTCGACCCCGCGGGCGCGCCGGCACCGGCCCCGCGCTCCGCCGAACCTCCGACCGTCGTCGATGCAGCTCCGCGCCTGGTCGCAGCCACGCGCGCCGACACCTTCGACACGCCGCGCCTCGCCCCGGACGAGCCTCGCCGACGCGTGCCCGCCGGCGCGCCACGCCTGCGCCGCGGCGGACCCCCGCGCGCCGCGGCGCCGAACATCGAGCGCGACGACGGCGGCCCACCCTCTGCGGCCACGACCACCACCAGCACGCTCGCGGCCGAGGCCAAGCTGTTGCGCGGCGCGAGTGTGGCGTTGCGCGATCACGATCCCGCGCTCGCGCGTCGTCTGCTCGAGGCGCACGCCCACGAGTATCCCGAAGGCGCCCTCGCGATCGATCGACGAGCGGCGTGGGCTCGCATGCTGTGTGCGTCGGGCGCAATCGACGACGCCCGCGCGCTGGCGAAGCGCCTCGTGGCCGAGCATCCCGCCTCCCCCACCGCCGCAGCGGTGCGCGACGTGTGCAGCGCGGCCGCACGCAAACCGTGACGCAAGCCGTGCGCCAGCGCAGCCAACACCCGTCGGACCCGGACTCGCACCCGCCTTGGCCAGCGAGGGTCGCGGCGATGCTCGACCGCCCACCTCCGCGGCCGCCGACGCAGTGTCACGCGCTGGTGTTCGCGCTGCTGACCGGGTGCTCCGATGCCCGCGAGGTCGGCCACCTCGCGTCGGAGGGCGACGGTGCGACCGCCACCGGGGCCGACACCGAGGGGGCGACCAGCGTCGCGGCCACGGCCACGACCTCGCCGGACACCACGGAAGCTGACGTCGACACCGGCGTCGGCGATCCCGTCGCGGCATGCGGCGTCACGCTCGAGCCGTCAGCGGACGAGACGCCGTACGCCTGCGTCTGCGAGTTCTGCGACGTCACCCGCACCGGCATCACCGCCTCGAGCGGCGAGGCGATGCTCGCGGCGTGCGACTGCATCTGCACGAGCGCCGGCTGCGGCGCCACGCTCGGCACGTCGACGACCACGACCGGGTCGGCGAGCGACGGCGGAACCACGGACGTGACCGACACGTCCTCCTCCTCGACCTCCTCGACCTCCTCGAGTGGGACCGGAGGCAGCAGCGGCGCGTGAGCCGGGGCTCCGCGCCGCTGCCATCCGAGTTCAGTCGAGCACGGTGAACTCGATGCGACGGTTGCGCTGGCGCCCGTCCTTGGTCTCGTTCTCCGCGATGGGCTTGTCGGGGCCGTAGCCGCGCGTGCTCATGCGGTCCTCCGCGATCCCGTGTTCCACGAGGTAGCGCTTCACCGACGCCGCTCGACGCCGCGACAGATCGAGGTTGTGCTCGCGCGAGCCGGTCGAATCGGTGTGGCCGCCGATCTCGACCTTCAGCTTGGGGTAGTCCGTCAGGACCTTGATCGCCCGCTCGAGGATCTTCTTCGACGCCGGCTTGATGGTGTCCTTGTCGGTGTCGAACTCGATGCCGGGGAACACCCCGTTGAACTCGGCGACGTCCTTGGGCAGCTCGTCGGGGCAGCCGTCGGTGTCCTCATAGCCGTTCTTGGTCTCCGGCTCGTCGATGCAGGAATCGTCGACATCGGCGATCTTGTCGCCGTCGCGATCGGGCCGCGGGCAGCCATCCGGCTCGACGCCGGGCTCGTCGATGCACTTGTCCTCGTCGTCGTAGAACCCGTCGCCGTCGCGATCGGTGCGTGGGCAGCCGTCGGGCGCGATGCCGGGCTCGTCGATGCACTTGTCCTCGTCGTCGAGGAAGCCATCGCCGTCGCGGTCGCGCGGGCCGCTCTCCGGCGTGGGCTTCTTGCGGCCGCGGGGCGTCCACGACAGGCCCAGCAGCAGCTCGCCGCTGTGGCCGAGGCCGTTGTCGACGCCACGACGCGCGCTCACGGTGTCGCGCAGGTCGAGCCGGACCATGATCGAGTCGGTCGCGAAGATCTTGATACCGCCGCCGAAGTGGATCGAGATGTCGACGTCGTTGCCGAGCGCCGCACGCGAGCTCGCGACCCCGAACGCGCCGGTGCCCAACAGGATGAAGGGCGTGACACTCCACAGCCCCAGCTGCCCGACGACATGCCCGCGAAACGCCCACAGATTGGCGCGGGCATCGACATCGCGGAGCTTCGCGGGCATCACCGCGCCCTCGAGCTCGAGCCCGAAGAACCTCAGCGGATAGAAGCCACCGCGCACGCCGATCTCCGGCGCGACGCCGCGCACGCGCCGGAAGCCGTTGTCGGGCAGCGCGTTGTCGAACTCGAACAGCTCGAGTCGCGGCGTGGGCAGCATGATGCCGCCGAAGACACCCACTTCACCCATCATCCGCGTGGGCGGATGGCGGTGGATCCACTTCTGCTTGCGATCGCCGTCGCTGCGCCGGCTCTCGCCGCGCTCGCGCTTGCCCTTGCCACCGGCGCTCGCGTCGGCGCCCTCGCCCTGCGCGGTGGCGTCCACGGACAGGTCGGCACCGGCCTCGGGCGCCGCGACGAGGAGACACGTGAAGATGTAAGAGAGTGCAGTCATGGAATCCTACGCGCCCTCCACCGCGCTGCAGTCGCAAGTCATCTCGACCATGCCCGCGCCGGTCTGGATCGCCTCGCAGGCGCCGCCCACCAGCTCGATCTTGGTGGCACCGTCGGTGTGCCAGCCATCGGGGTCGTCGAGATCGACCGCCGTGCCGTTCACCTGCACCACGCAGTTCCCGGCCTGGTTCTCGATCAGCGGCTGCTGCAGCGTGAAGCTGCACGGCCGCGTCGCAAAGATGATCGCCTCGAATGCCGCCGAGAGCTCGGCCTGATTGGTCGCGACGTAGTACGGCTCGTCGGGATCACCAGGGCTCACGCCGGCGCCGGCGTTGGCCATGTCCTGCAGATGATCCGCACTGACATCGCTTCCGACGCTCACCACCACCGTGCGGATACCGGCGTCGTGGGCCGCGGTCGCGGCTGCGACCGCCTCGGCCTGCCCCATCTGGGGATTCGGCATCACGCATGTGTCGGGCTCGCCATCGGTCACCAGCACGATCACGCGCTCGCCCGGCGCGGGATCGTCCACCAACTCGGCGGTCACGGCCGTGATCGCATCGCCGGTCGGCGTGTCCTGCTGCGGCATCGCATCCTCGTACGCCATCGAGATCGCGTCGAAGGCTCCGAGCATCGGCGCGGTCTCGGTCAGCTCGGGACAGCCGGGGTCGGCGTCGGTGTTGGTGTACAGCGACATGCCGAAGCGAATCTGATCCTCGAACTGCGCGATCGCTCCCACGGTCGGATCGAACAGCGTCTCGCCGAGCACCTGCCAGCGCGTGCTGGTGTCGAACGGCTGGTCCATGCTGCCCGACTGATCGATGAGCAGCAGGAAAGTCGGCGGCTCCGACTGCCACGCGTCGTCGAGCAGCGGGCACTCGTCACCGACCGTCGTGGTCGCACTGGCCGATGCGTCGCCACTGTCGGCTGCCGTCATCGACGCGCTCGCCGCGGTCGCGCTGGCCGTCATCGACGCGCTACCGGCCGTCGGCTCGGTCGCCGTCGCATCGGCCGAGGCCGAGACCGCCGTGGCGCTGCCGCTGCCGCTCGCGCTGTCGGTGGCGGTGTCGGTGTCCTGCGACGGACAGAACTTCTGGTTCACGCCGTCGTCGACACACGGCGCCGCGCATGCGCCCGTCGATACGACCCATAGCCCTGCGCGAAAACCAATCCCATGTACACGCATGTCCCCATGCCCCCGGACGACGATTGTCCGCGGGCACGCGATCGGGATCCACGTCCACGCACTGGAATCTTGGTGGCCGAGCGCACCTTCGAGAGCGTTGACCCCGGCGAACCCACAAACCCCACGGGCGCAGCAGCACGGTGCGACATCGACCTCCGCGGGTGAGCCCGCGCCGCGATCAGGCAGAACCGCCCTTCGTCGTCGAATCGCGCACGACGCGTGGCGTCACCGCGGCCGCCGCGGCCACACGGCCACCTGCGTCAGCCCTTGACGCACACCACCTGCCGCAACGTGTGCAAGACCTCGACGAGGTCGCGCTGCGCGTGCATGACCTCGTCGATCGACTTGTAGGCCGCGGGGGTCTCGTCGATCACGTCGATGTCCTTGCGGCACTCCACCCCCCGGGTGGCCTCGACGTGATCGTCGAGCGTGAAGCGACGCTTGGCCTCGGTACGCGACATCCGGCGCCCAGCGCCGTGGCTGCAGCTGCAGAAGCTGTCGGGCTGCCCTCGCCCCCGCACGATGAACGAGCGCGCCCCCATGCTGCCAGGGATGATGCCGAGATCGCCCTCGCGCGCGCGCACGGCCCCCTTGCGCGTGACGAACACGTCCTTGCCGAAGTGATGCTCGCGCGCGACGTAGTTGTGGTGGCAGTTGATGACCGCCAGCGTCGCGTCGAACGCAGGCACCAACGCGGTCGCCGCGACCGCGTCGATCACCGCGCGCATCATCACCTCGCGGTTCATCCGCGCGAACTCCTGCGCCCACGACACCGCCTCGACGTAGTCGTCGAAGCCCTGGGTACCCTCCGGGAAGTAGGCGAGGTCGGCGTCGGGCAGCTCGATGAACCACTGCCGCATCGCCTCCTTCGCCCCCTCGATGAAGTATCGACCGATGCGGTTGCCCACGCCGCGCGAGCCGCTGTGCAGCATGAACCACACCTGCTCGGCCTCGTCGATGCAGATCTCGATGAAGTGGTTGCCGCTCCCCAGCGTGCCGAGGTGTTCGGCGCGCGGACCACGGCCGATCTTCGGATGCTTGGCGACGATCGCGTCGTAGCCGGCGGCCAGGCTGGTCCACGCCCGCACGTGGCCCGGTGGCGGCGTGCCCCAGGCGCCGCGATCACCCGCGCGGCCGTCGTGCGTGCGGCCATGGGGGACCGCCGCCTCGATCGCCGCTCGGAGCGCGCGGAGATCGTCGGGCAATCGGTGCGACGGCAGGTCGGTGCGCACCGCCATCATGCCGCATCCGATGTCGACGCCGACCGCGGCCGGGATCACCGCGCCGCGTGTCGGGATCACGCTCCCCACGGTCGCGCCCGCGCCACCGTGGACATCGGGCATGACCGCGAGCCACTTGTGGATGAACGGCAACGCAGCCATGCGCCGCAGCTGCGCCTTCGCGCCCTCCTCGAACTCGACACCGACGGTCCACGACTTGATCGGGTATCCGCTCGGTGAGCTGAAGACTTCGTAGCTCGGCTTCGACGGGTTCGCGGCGTCCGGCGTGTCGTCCATCAAAGGTGCTCCCGCTCGAGGAGACCTAGCGTACGCGCAGACCGGAGCAACCGTCGAGCACCTCGATCTCGCGGGTGTTGGCGGACACCGACGTGCTCGACAGTCCGTTCTCCGCGTCGTCGACGATCCACATCATGTCGCCCACTGCGAAGGTGTGGCTCGTGACAGAGTTGGACGACAGCGACGAGTACGTGCCGCTGCCGAACTTGGGCTTGTCACCAAAGAACACCTTCACGGTCTGCTTGCAGCTGTTGCGCAGCGTGACGCTGACGGGGCCCTGGGGTGCGGCGGCGACCGGCTCCGCGGCCGAGGGAGACCCAGCCGCGACCGCCGGCTCGCCGGCCGCCGACGTGGTCGGCTCGGTGCCGTTGCCGGTCTCGGCCGCGGTGGGGGCCGTGGTGGATGGCGTGCCGTTGAAGAGGAAGCAGCCGCTGACCAGCAAGGGCGCGAACGACGGGAACAGGGTGCGCATGCCGGGAGACGACGGGGCGGCTCCAGTCCGGGTTGCGCGCGGGTCGCGAGCCCCCAGGCCACCCCCATCCACGAACTCCGCTTCGATTTCCAGGTCTTGCGCGGCGACCCCACGCCGGGGTAGGGGCGATTTTTTTTTCGCGATCAACCACGAAGGATGATCGTGGCCGGCCATTGACGACACATAGCGTGTGGGCGGACCGAACCGCCCGGAGGATGATGATGCAGGTCTTGAAGCATTGGATTGCGTTGGGCATGGGTATGGCGTCGGTGTTGGGGATCGCGGTCGTCCCGCGCGTGGCGGAGGCGGCCTCCGCCAGCTGCATGACCGTGGACGGTGCGTGCGACGTCTCGAACGACGGCTCCGACAGCATCAGCTGCGAGTGCAGCGACGGGTCGGGCGGCGGCGGCGTTGGCGGAAATGCGTGGGCCGGACTGACCGAGGACGAGCTGCAAGCGGTGTGTCTCGAGGAGCTGGCGTCGTTCTGCGGCCCGCCGATGCCGCCCACGGGGATCCAGTGCGACGGCATGAACGGCACCTGTTGGATCGACAACGAGCCCAGCGACTCGCTGATCTGCGAGTGCAACGATGGCTCGGGTGGTGCGCTCGGCGGCGGCAACGAGTGGGCGGGCCTGAGCGACGACGAGCTGCTGAGCGAGTGCGAGGCCAACGTCGACGTCGTCTGCGGTCCACCCGTGCCGCCGCTGTGGGATTGCGAGACCGACGCCGGGGCCTGCGATCTCGAAGCGGGCGACAACCCCGTCTACTTTTGTGAGTGTGCCGACGGCGTCAGCGGTGGTGGCTCTGGCGAAGCCAGCTGGAACGACCTCGACGATCGCGGCTTCTACAACGCGTGCCTCGATCAGATCGAGGTCGAGTGCGGCGGCGTGTCGACCACGGTGTCGAGCGAGTCGAGCTCGTCCGACGGCAGTACGACCGATCCGACCGGCGGCGAGGGCTCCACGGGCGACACCGCGTCGGGCTCGGAGGGCGGCTCCGAGGGCGGCTCCGAGGGCGGCAGCACCGGTGGCTCGGAGGGCGGCGATGCGAGCGCGACCGCCTCGGCGACGGCGTCGGCCACCGACAGCGACAGTGACAGTGCATCGGCCTCTGCGTCCGCGACGGCCGGCAACGACGAAAGCAGCACCGGCGACACCGCGGGCGAGACCGGCGAGACCGCAGGCTGTGCCTGCAACGCGACCGACGACCACTCACCGGCCGCGGCGGGGCTCGCCCTGCTCGCGCTCGTTGGCCTGCGCCGCCGTCGTCGCTGACGCCACCCACGTGTCACCGCGGCGCGATGGCGGGCTGCCAACGAGCCAGAAAAAATGAAGGCGCCCCGGGTCACTCCCCCCAGGGCGCCTTCGCGCTTGCCTTCACCCGACATCCCGCCGGGCTACTTCCTCGGGTTTACTCTCCGCCGCCCTCGATTTCGGCGGAGAGATCGTTGGGGCCGATCGGCGACTCGCACCAGCCGTCGTCGGCGACCTCGCAGTCGTTGAACTCGCACGCCGTCGTGCAGCGGCGCGACGCACCGTTGAGCAGACCATCGTCACAGGCTTCACCCTCGTCGAGGACACCGTTGCCGCACGGGTGGTACGGCACATCGGCGACGCCCGGATGCGGCGCCTCGCAGTTGCCGTAGTAGTCGAGGTTGCAGTCGTTGAAGGTGCAGTACTGCGTGCACTCGCGATGGGGGCCGTTGAGCACGCCGTCGTCGCAGAGCTCACCCTCTTCGACGATGCCGTTGCCACAGGGGGTCAGCTCGACGTCGGCGGATCCGTTGCGATCGGTGACATCGTGATCGCGATCGGTGACGTCGCAGGCGACGGCGAGGGTGACGGTCGAGAGCGAGAGCGCAGCGAGGACGAGGGTGCGAGCCAACATGGTCTTTCAACTCCAGGCCCGGGCCCCGGTCGCATCGCGCCGCCCAGGTGTTGGGCGGCTGGCGAGCGAGCTGTCGGGGCCGAGCACAGACCTTGTCGGACCGCGGCCCGAGGGCTTTGCACGTCCTCGCAACATCGTCGAAATTGCGGTCGCACTGCCGTCTAGCGCCGCGATCGAGAGGGGTGCTCGGGGACCCTCCGGGGTCCCGGCACGACGGCCGGGTGGCCGGCGCGGCCGGCCTGGGGTTACGCTCCTGCCGCTTCGGCCCTCGCCCTCGCCCATCGTCGTCATGCACTTCCTCGCGCGCATCTTCGAGAACCTCGAACAACAGCCCGAACGCACCGCCATCGACGAGGTGCACGGCAGCGAGCTGCGTCGCCACGACGGCAGCGCGCTGCTCGACCTGATCGCGCGCGCACGGGCCTTCATCGCGAAGCGCGGCGTGAAGCCGGGGGATCGCGTCGCCATCCTGGCGCCCAACTCCGCGCGCTGGGTCTGCGCCGACCTGGCCGCGCTCGCGTGCGGCGCGATCGTCGTGCCGCTCTACGACAAGCAGGAGCCCAAGGAGCTGGCTGCGATGCTCCGCAGCGCCAAGCCGTCGCTGCTCCTGGCCGGCAGCGAAACACTCGCAGCGAACCTGCGCGCTGCGTGGACCGAGCACTGCCCCATCGGGTTGTTCGACGACGTCTTCGAGACCACGCCGGGCAACGCGGGCCTGCACCCCATCGGCCCCGACGACACCGTCGCGCTCATCTACACCTCGGGCACCAGCGGCGTCGCCAAGGGCGTGATGCTCTCACGCGCCAACGTCGACTTCATGATCCCGCGCACGATGGAGCGCCTGGCCAAGGTCGCGATCAAGCGCGAGCAGGCCGATCGCGTGTTCCACTTCCTGCCGCTTTGCTTCGCGGCCTCGCGCATGATGCTGTGGACGCAGCTGTCGCGGCCCAACCCCGTGATGCTGTCCACCGATCTCGCCAACCTCGTGCAGGAGATGGCGACCGCAAAGCCGAACTACTATCTCAACGTGCCCGCGGTGCTCGAGCGGGTGCGCAACGGCGTGGGCGCACAGATCCGCGAGAAGGGCGGCATCGCCACCTCGCTCTACGAGCGCGGGCTCGCGGCCTACGACGCGATCCTCGCGGGGCGCGCGGGATTCTTCGACCGCGCCGCGTTCGGCCTCGCGGAGCGCCTGGTGCTGCGCACCGTGAAGCAGAAGATCGGCCCCAACCTCGACTTCCTGATCTGCGGCTCGGCGCCGCTCGCCGTCGAGACCCAGCGGTGGTTCCAGATGCTCGGCATCCCCGTGTACCAGGCGTACGGCCTCACCGAGACCACCGGCATCGTCTCGCTCGACGAGCCCGATCGCGTGGTCGCGGGTCGCGTGGGCATCCCGCTGCCGGGCGTCGAGACCAAGATCACCGACGAGGGTGAGCTCATCGTGCGCGGGCCCAACATCTTCCAGGGCTACTGGGAGCTGCCCGAGGAGACCGCGCAGGCCATCCGCGACGGGTGGTTCCACACCGGCGACCAGGTCGACGTCGAGCGCGAGAACCTGCGGATCATCGGCCGCATCAAGAACCTCATCGTGCCGGAGTCGGGCCACAACATTGCACCCGAGCCACTCGAGGAGAAGTTCATGGCCGCGTGCCCTGCCGTGACGCAGTGCATGGTGGTGGGTCACGCACGGCCGTTCGTGGCGATCTTGCTGCCGGGCAAGCCCGACGCCGCGGCGGTCGAGCGGGCGATCGAACAGATCAACGCGGATCTGCCGGCCTACCGCCGCATCCGCCGGGCGATCTTCGTCGACGAGGCCTTCAGCATCGAGAACGGCCTGCTCACGGCCAACCAGAAGCTGCGCCGCGGCGTGATCGAGAAGCACTTCGTCAAGCAGATCGACGCCGCGTACGAGGCCGCCAAGAGTGAGCGGGCCAAGCCGGGCGCCAGCGCGACGGCCTGAAGCTCAGATCACGGTGCCGCCGAGGCGGACGATCGTCATCAACGCGCGGAAGAGGTCGTCGAGATCGCGGGCCGCATAGGCGACCGTGCGTGGGCCGGTGCGCACGACCCCGGGTACGATCGCGACGGCGTCGGCGATCGCGGTGGTGAGCACGTCGACCTCGAGCGCTCGCGAGTCGAGCACGAATGGCTGCATGCGCGCGCGTTCGTCGACCGCCTGGCGCGCGCCCGCGCGGATGAGCTCGCGGGCCCGCACCGGATGCAGCGAGCGAGCGCTTGCTCGGCCGACCGCGCGCTTCACCTCGACGGTGACGATGTCGCCGAGCAGCTCGCGACACTGCGCGCAGGTGCTGGCGTCACCGGTGACCAGGCCGACCGGCGTGCCGCGCTCGCCGGCCACCAGCGCGTTGAGCCCGGCCTCGTTGAGCACGCGCCCGCCCACGCGGATGCCGTGCACGACGTTGCCGCGGTAGGTGTGATCGAGGATCGCGTCCTGCGTACCGGCGCCGCCGTGGTAGCCGACGAACATCGCGAGATCGAAGCGCTCGTCGTGGAGGCCCTGGGCCATGCTGTAGGGCTTGAGCGAGCCCGTGAGCAGCTCGACGCGCGGATCGAGCAGATCGAACACCAGGTTTCGCATGTCGCCGTGGCTGTCGTTGACGAGCACAGCGCTCGCACCGGCGTCGAAGGCCCCGAGCGCGGCGGCGTTGGCCTCGTGGGTCATCAGCTCGCACGCGAGCCCGAACTCCGCGGCACCCCTGCGGGTCTGATCGCCGTGCACGATGCCAGCGACGCCCTCCATGTCGATCGAGATGTAGACGCGCACCGCGGCGAGCATACCGCGGCACCCGCGAGGGTGCGCCCCCTCGCAGCCCGCGCTTCAGGGCACCGGCGACATCGCGAGTCGCACCTCGACGTGCTGGTCCCCCGCGGCGCCGGGGATCACGAGGTCGCCGCGCCAGCCGTCCTCGAAAGCACGCCACTTGGTGAGATCGATCAGCTGGTCGTCGCCGTTGGCGTCGTCGTCCATCAAGCGGATGCGGATGCCGATGCGCTCGCCGGGCTGCGGCACCACCGGCACGATCGCGTCGCCGATCTCACCGCCCTGCGGCCAGGTCTCACCCTTCGCGACGCTCACGTGGTGTCCGGCGTCCGCCGACCACAACACATGCTCGTCGCCGTTGCCGTCGATGATGGCGACCTCACCGTACAGCTCGAGCTGATCACCACCGTCACCACCGTCGTCGACCACCGCGAGGCCCGTGAGCCCGACGCGGACGTCCTGCCGCACGCGCTCGCACTGCGCGACCTCGTACTCGCTGGTCAGCGCGAAACCGGCCGGCGAGTCGTCGGCGACCCACGCGAGCTTGTAGGCGATCGGCGCGCCCGGAGAGGTGCGATCGTAGCTGCCGCCCTCGGTGATGTAGTCGCGCAGCTCGTCGATGCCGAAGATGGCCTTGGCCGCCGCGTCGCCGTTGCCACCGGTCACGAACGCGGTGATCTCCGACTGCGCGAGCACCTCCTCGTGGGTGACGCTGACCGAGCCGTCGACGCTCGCGGCCCCGCGATACGCGAAGTCGAGCGCCGCCGACAGCTCCTCCGAAGAGAACTCCGAGGTGATGGTGAACAGCACGCTGCGACCGTAGGTGACGCTGCTGACGTACAGCGGTGCGTCGTCGCCGAACTCGCGCTCGACGTCGTCGAGCATGACCGTCGGCGCGAACAGCCCCGATGGCGCCTCCGGCGGATCGACGTCGACCGTGTAGTAGGCCTGCGTGAAGCGGACCGCGTAGCGGCTGCGGATGTCCTCGCGCTCGAACTGCAGGCTGCTCGAGACCTCGCCGCCGAGCACGTAGCCCCAGCGGGCATCGACACCGATCGCCAGGCCCAGCTGCTCGGAGGAGTGGACCTCGGAGATCTGCGCGTCGACGTGGGCCGGGGTCTCTCCGACGACCTGCGCCGAGAGGATGTCGTGCATGGCGTCGCGGAAGGCCGACAGGCTCGGCGAGGGCACCGCGGCCGAGATGCCGCCGTCGAGCACGCCCTCGAGCGATGCGGAGAAGCGCAGCGGCGCGCGCGGGAGGATCTTGGGCGCGAGCACACCGGTCGCGAGCGCGTCGCTGCCGACCAGGGCGCCCGGGTAGAGCGCCTGCGAGTTCACCAGCATGGCGGTCACGCGGTCGAACTGCTTGGTCTCCGACCAGTTCTCGTGCGCGCAGGTGTAGTCACCCTCCTCGGTCGGCGCATCGGCGGCCTGCTTGTCGAGCGCGTCGCTGGGCAGCTCGGTGATGCCGAGGCCGAACACCCACGCGTCGATCCGCTCGGCCTCGTCCTCGGGTCCCGCCATGCCGCCGTCATCGGCGGTCTGCGAGGTCGAGCAGGCCAGTGCGAGCGAACATGCGAGTGCCCAGACGCCAGGGGTGCGGTTCATGGTCACCGGCCGGGACGACGCGCCGCCGCGTCGGATCGCATGGATTCGGCGCATGCCCTGACGCCGGCTACGCACCGGTGCGTAGCGCGACCGCGCGGGCGGGGAGGTGGCCACGGGCGCGCGGTGGCGGCGCGACCGGCTGGTCCCGCGCGCGTGCGAAGGCCCGCGCGTGAGACAACCCGGTGCGAAAGCTGCTGCGCGCCACCCTCGATGCGGGTGATCGGGCCGCGTAGATCGCTATGCTCCGGCCTTCGCCGATGAGCATCACCTGGTCCAGCCACGACGGCATCGTCGAGCTCGCGCTCGGTCGCGAGCCGTGCAACGAGATCGGCACCGGCATGCTCGACGATCTCGAGCGCTTCCTCGCCGAGCTCGACGTCGAGCACACCGCGGCGCTCGTCATGCACAGCACCGTGCGCGGCGGCTTCTCGGCCGGCGCCGATCTGCGCGAGCTGTACCACGGCCTGGTGGAGCGGCCGCCCGAGCAGCAGCAGCCCGCGATGCGCGACTTCATCGATCGCATCCATCGCGTGATGGACACCCTCGACATGCTGCCGATGACGACCATCGGCGTGGTCCATGGGGTCTGCTTCGGCGGCGGCTTCGAGCTCGCGCTCACCTGCGACGTGCTCATCGCCGAGCGCAGCGCGAGGTTCTGCTTCCCCGAGCTGCGCCTGGGTATCCTGCCCGGCTTCGGCGGCATCCCACGGCTGCGGCGCGACGTCGGCAACGGGCTCGTGCGCGACCTGCTGCTGACCGGCCGCAGCATCAACGCCAAGAAGGCGCTCGCCGCCGGGCTCGTGAGCCAGATGGTGCCGACCGGCGAGGGCATCGTCGCGGCCCGCGCGGTCGCGGCCCAGGCGACCAAGTTCGATCGCGACGCGCTGGTCACCACCAAGCGCTTCATGAAGCCGATCCCCCGCGCCGAGCTCGACGCCGAGAAGGAACACTTCCTGCGTCTGGCCCAGCGACCGCCGCTGCGCGAGGCGCTGAAGCGCTTCGTGCAGAGCGACGACCTGCGCCCGTACCTTCCCTAGGCCCGTTCGAGCCCCGTCACGAGAAGACCCCACCATGTCCGCAAGCCTCGATCGATTGATGCAAGTGGCTGCCAAGCGATACCAGGTCGAGCTGGCGTCGCTGCGCGCCGAGGACGACGTGTTCGAGAAGCTCGGCATCGACAGCTTCCAGGCCGTCGAGCTGATGAGCGAGCTCGAGCTCGAGTTCGACGTCGAGATCCCCGATTACGAGCTGCAGGGCGTGCGCACGTTCGGCCAGCTCGCCGCCACGATCGACAAGAGGCGCTAGATGCTCGAGCTCGGCCGCATTGGATCCGTCGGCGAGGCGATTCGGGACTCGATCGTCACGCACAAGCACAACGTCGCGCTCATCGAGGCCGACCGCCACCGCGAGAACGCGCGCTACACCTACCGCGAGCTGCAGCTCGCGGCCGAGCGTGTGACCTCGCTGCTGCACGAGCGTGACGTCGGCCCCGACGGTCGCGTCGCCATCCTCATGCAGAACCAGTCGCGGTGGCTGATCACCGCGCTCGGCGGGTTCTGGGCCGGCGCGGTGCTGATGCCGCTCGACTACAAGCTCACCGCCAAGGAGCAGCTAGCCCTGCTCGCGCACGGCAAGCCGCGCGTGTTGGTGACGGAGTGGTCGCGCTACCAGGACCTGCTGCGCGAGGCCGACCACGCAGTGCTCGAGCGCCTGCTGGTGCTGGTGACCGAGGCGCCCGAGAACGCCTCGCTGGGCCGCGCACAACGCTGGGAGCAGAGCACCTCGCAGCCGTTCCGGATGGTGCCCCGTCGTCGCGACGACGTCGCGTGCATCGTCTACTCGTCGGGCACGTCGGGCACGCCCAAGGGCGTCATGCTCACCCACGACAACTACCTCGAGCAGGCGCAGATCCTGGGGCGCCAATACCCGATGGAGGAGGACGACCGCTTCTTCTCGGTGCTGCCGACCAACCACGCGATCGACTTCATGAGCGGGTTCATCGGCCCGATGTTGTTCGGCGCCGCGGTGGTCCACCAGCGCACGCTGCGACCGCAGTACCTGCGCACGACCATGAAGAAGTACGGCATCACGCACATCGCGTTGGTGCCGACCATCCTCAAGAACCTCGAGGAGAAGGTCCGCGAGCGCCTCGACGAGCTGAGCGAGTGGCAGCGCCGCGCCATCGACGGGCTGACCAAGGTCAACGAGTGGATGACCGCGGCCCGGCCCAACCCATCGCTCTCGCGGCTGCTGCTCAAGCCCCTGCACGACGGCTTCGGCGGCAAGCTGCGGCTCATCTTCGCCGGCGGCGCGTTCATCGACTCGAGCGTGTCGCGCTTCTTCTACGACCTCGGCTTTCCGGTCGTGATCGGCTACGGCCTCACCGAGGCCTGCACGGTCGCGACCATCAACGACCTCGAGCCGTTCCGCCCCGACACCGTCGGCAAGCCGCTACCAGGGGTCGAGATCGAGGTCCGCGACGCCAACGACGTCGGCGTCGGCGAGGTGTGGATCAAGGCCCGCACCGTGATGAAGGGCTACCTCGACGCGCCCGAGCTCACCGCCGAGGCACTGGTCGACGGCTGGCTGCGCACCGGCGACCTCGGGGTCATCGACGCCGCGGGGCACCTCAAGCTGCTCGGCCGCGCCAAGAACATGATCGTCACCGAGGGCGGCAAGAACATCTACCCCGAGGACATCGAGAGCAACTTCGAGGACCTGCCGGACTGCGAGGAGTTCTGCGTGTTCGCGGCCAACTTCATCTGGCCCACCGGCTCGATGACCGGCGAGCAGCTGGTGATCGTCGTGCGACCCGAGCACGGTGACCACGCCAGCGAGGCGTTGGTCGAGGAGCTGCGCCGCCGCAACCGCAGGCTCGCGGACTTCAAGCGTCTGGCGGGCTATGTCGTGTGCACGCAGGAGTTCCCGGCGACCGCGTCGCTCAAGATCAAGCGCCCGCTGCTGGCCCAGCTGCTGCGCGACCGCGACCGCGCGACCGCGATTCACACGCTGTCGGAGTGACCCACGATGTCCGATGACGCCTGGCTCGCGATCGTGAATCCTGCCGCCGGCGGCGGTCGCTGCGGCAGGCAGTTCCCCGCCGCGTGTCAGCGGCTGCGCGAGGCCGGACTGGTGGTCGACGTGGTCGAGACCCAGGCCGCCGGCGAGGCCACCGCGCTGGCCCGCAGTGCGTGGCACGACGGTCGCCGCCGCTTCATCGCGGTGGGCGGCGACGGCACCGGCTTCGAGATCGTCAACGGCTTGTTCCCCGCGGCGACCGACGCCACCGTGAAGCCGCGACTGGGCTTCCTGCCGATGGGCACCGGCAACTCGTTCTTGCGCGACTTCACCGAGCAGGGCGCCGAGCACACCATCCGCGCACTGATCGACGATCGCACCCGCAGCTGCGACGTCGCGCGGCTGCACCACCGCGCCGGCACCATGCACTGGATCAACATCTTGTCGATCGGCTTCGTCGCCGACGTCAACGGCCTGCGCGCGCGCCGGTTCAAGCGCTGGGGCGAGTTCGGCTACGTCGCGGCGGTGGTGACGGCAGTCGCAGGCCTGCGCAGCCGGCCGTACCCGCTGGTCGCCGACGACGGCGAGCGCGACGAGGGCGCGATGGTGTTCGCGTCGTTCAACAACAGCCGCTTCACCGGCGGCAAGATGATGATGGCGCCCCACGCCGACACCGCGGACGGTCTGGTCGACTTCATCCGCGTGGGACCGCTGGGGCGGCTCGCGCTGCTGGCGACGTTCCCGAAGATCTTCTCCGGCCGGCACCTCGAGAACCCCGCAGTACGCGAGACCAAGCACCGTGTGATCACGTTCGACGTCAGCGACGAGATCGACGTCATGATCGACGGCGAAGCCGAGCGCGTGGTGCCCAAGGCGATCGACGTGCTCCCGGGCGCACTGGAGGTCTGCGTCTGATGAGCACGGCACGGACGTTGGCCATGACGTCAGCGCTGCTGCTGGCCGCGTGCGGTGGCCCCAGTGGCAGCGATGGTGGCAGTGGCAGCGGCGACACCACCACCGCTGCGGCGACCGGCAGCGAGGCGTCCTCGCAGGGGACCCTCGCCGACTCGAGCGCAGGCGGCAGCGACAGCGGCGAGACCCCGCCGTTCGGAATCGGTGCCGGGCCCTACGCTGCCGGCCATGCCAGCGCGGTGCTCACCTTCGGCACCGACCGCGAGGGTCGCGTCGAGTTCTGGTACCCCGCGGCGCCGACCATGATGCCCAGCGACGCGCTGGTCGACTTCGAGCCCGCCGGCGAGCGCCACGACGCGCTCGCGATGTTGGTCGACGCGGCGCCCGAGCCGTGCACGCGGCGCGTGACCGACTCGATCCGCGAGGCGATGGCGGCGGACACCGGCGGCGCGTGGCCGACGGTGGTGTTCTCGCACTGCTCCAACTGCTCGCGGCTCGATGGCGTTGCGCTGGCCGAGCGGCTGGCCAGCTGGGGCTTCTTGGTCGCCGCGCCCGACCACGAGGGCAACACGGTGTACGACTGGCTCGCCGGCGAGAGCGTCGGCGTGAACGCCGACTTCCTGCCGGTGCGGGGTGCCGACATCGTCGCGATTCTCGACGCGCTCGCGGCCGACGACGCCGGGTTGCCGGCGGTGGTGCGTGGCCACGCGGATCTCGAGCACGTCGGCATCATGGGCCACTCGTTCGGCTCGGTGACCGCGGGCTGGGTCGCGCAGTCCGACGACCGGGTCGATGCGGTGATGGGCATCGCGGCACCGTTCGAGAACCCGGTGCTGCCGGGAGTGATGGTGGCGTCGATCGACGTACCGGTGCTGTTCCTGCTCGCGCAGGAGGACAACAGCATCCTCGAGATCGGCAACAACCTCATCCGCAACAACTACGACGCCTCCGCCTCACCGGCGTGGCTGGTCGAGTTCGTCGATGCCGGGCACTGGTCGTTCTCGGACATCTGTGCGCTCACCACCGAGCTCGTGCCGGGTTGCGGCGAAGGCATGCGCATGGCCGCGCCGCACGATCCGTTCACGTACGTCGACATCGAGTCCACGCGGGCGCGCGCCAGCGACTGGGCCGCGGCGTTCTTCGGCGCCCACGTGGTGGGTGATGCCAGTGCGCAGGCGTGGCTCAGCGCGGCCGCGTCGGACGACGCCGTGCTCGTGCAGTCGCACTGACCGCGGCGCGCCGGCGCAACGCACCGAGCAATGGCGGCAGCAACCAGGCGCCGCCCCAGGGCCGACGCGAGTCGTCCGCCGTGCACGCGCAGCCACCGGCGCCGGCGTCGGCTTGATCCACGAGAGGTCCGCTCTCGCTACCCGCGGCCGTCCCCGCCTCGCCGTCGGCGGTCGTGGTGTCGCTGCCGGTCGTACCGGCGTCACCGCCGACATCACCCGTGGTGACGGACGCCGTCCCGCCGCTCGAGTCGTCGCCGCCAACCGTGGTGTCACCGCCCCCGCTCGTGCCGACGGCGGTCTCGCAGGGCGGATACCCATCGCCGGGATCCGCGACCAAGCGAACGTCGGCGCAGCTGTAGTAGCCACCGTTGCCCGACGCGGTGAGCTGCAACAGCTGCAACGTGCAGGCGTCGCAGGTGCACGCGGGCAGCTCGACCGCCTGCGTGACGTCCTGCGGGAGACCTTCTTCGGGTCGCTCGAACAGCACGGCGTCGTCGAAGCCGAGATCATCACTCGATCCCAGCGCGACCCGGAACGACCCGCCGTGCGGCTGCGTGATGATCCACGCCAGCTCGACGGTGCCGCCGGCGGGCAGCTCCGTGATCGTGGCGGTCGGCGCGACCCCGCCACAGGGGCCGTCCGTGAGCCCGTCGGCCAGCGACCGCGCGGGCGGATCGACCCAGCGCGAGTGCGCCTGCGCGACCGCAGCGAAGGCGAACACGGCGCTACAGCAGGCCAGCCACAGGCCGATCCGAACCAGTCGCGAGACGGTCGCGGCCGGCGTTGGTCGGCCCGTCAAGCCACGCGCTTGCCCGCGAGCGTCGGTGCGTACTTGCGATCGATGCCCATGATGTGGGCCGTCAGCCACAAGCGCAGGAACGAGAAGAACGCCGGCGCCAGCTTGCCCGGTCCGGCTTGGAAGTCGCTGACGTGTTGATCGAGCTTCGCCAGCAGGTCCTTGTGGACCCACGTGTGGTTCTCGAAGCCGTCGTAGCCCGCGGCCTTCATCCGCGCCTCCTCGTGCGAGAAGTGCTTGCGCGTCAGATCCACCAAGCTCTTGACCAGGCCGCCCAGCACCGCCTTGCTCGCACCCTGCTCGGCACGATCGTGGATGTCGTTCATGGCTGCGATCAGCCCGCGGTGCTCGGCGTCCATGTCGTCGACGCCCAGCAGAAGTTTGGGGTCCCACGCGAAGAAGGTCATGCGGCTCCAGCCTTTCCCGCAAGGTCTGTCGACCGCCGGGCCGCCGGGCTGTTGCGAACAATCTGCGGGTCGATGTCATGCGCCGGTCTCCTTGGGTAGTTCGTCGCGGCTGCCCCACTCGGCCCACGACCCGTCGTACAGCCGCACGTCCGCGTGGCCGAGGCTCACCAGAGCGACCCACGCGACCGACGCCCGCATGCCCGACTGGCAGTAGGTCACGACGGTGGCCCCCGGTGGAACGTCGCGGTACAGCGCCGCGAGCGCGTCGTCGTCCAGGAAGGTGCCCTCCCGGACGGTGGACTGCCAGTCGACCGACACCGCACCGGGGATGTGCCCCGCGGCGTACTCCGCCGGTGAGCGCGCGTCGATCAACACGACGTCGGGATCGTCGAGGTGCTCGAGCACCCAGTCGGCGTCGACGCGGAGCTCGTCGCGGACGTCGTCGATCGCATAGTCGGTGGGCACCGCGACCGACGGTCCGGACGCGGTCGGTAGGCCGGCCGTGCGCCACGCCTGCATGCCGCCGTCGACCAGCGCGAACGCCTCGTGGCCGAACAGCGACAGTGTCCACGCCACGCGTGCGGGCGTCAGCCCGGTGTCATCGCCGACCACGACCACCGGCGCGTCTCGGGGCAGGCCCGCCGCGGCGAGCACGGCCGCGCCCACGGCCGGCTCGACGGCCTCGTTGGTCAAACCATCGACCTCGCGCATCAACGCGCCGGGATCGAGCAGCAGTGCACCATCCGGCCGCTCGGCCTCGAACTGCGACGGCGACCGCACGTCGAGCAGCACGACCCCGGGAATCGCGGCCGCCTCGTCGGCCGTCACGCAGGTCGCCGAGCGCGGCTCACTGGCCGCACCGCGCCCGGCGTCGACGCAGCCGAGGATCGCCAGCATACGCAAGAGACCGAGTCGAGCTGCGTGGTGCATCCGTCCAACACGATATCCCGCCCACGCCCGGGTGGTTGCACACCGTGGCCGGGGACCGAGCAATGGTGTCATCGCCTCGCGAAGGCGCGTCGCGGGCTGCTAGCATCCGGCGACGCGGGGCCGTTCCTGGTCCGCGCGCGCTCGCGGACGCGAGCCACCCCTCGGTTCGCACTCGATGGTCTCCCACGCCCTGATCTCGCTCCTGCTGGCGGCCCCGGCCATGCCCGCGCCGAGCAGCGACGACGAGGCCGCCGACCGCCCGGCCGACTACACCCTCGAGTGGCGCGCACCGCCGCTGTGCCCCTCGGCCGTCGAGGTGCACAGCCGCATCGCAGCGCTGCGCCACGCCGCGCCCGGTGGTGCGGGCGCGGTGCGCATCATCGGCGAGGTCGAGCGCCGCGCAACCACCGACGGCGGGCACTACGTGCTCGTGCTCGCGACCGACTTCGCAGGCCGCCACGATCGCCGTCGCGTCACTGCAAAGGCCTGTGACGCCCTGGTCGAGAGCACCGCAATCGTGGTGGCGACCGCGCTCGACCTCGGGGTCGTCGCCGCGATGGCGACGCTCGTCGACGAGCCTCCGACGCCGACGCCCGAGCCGGCACCGACGACTGCGCGGGGGCCCGCTCCGATACCGCCCGACGAGCTCGATGTCGCCGGCGAGGACGATGCGACCGCCGCGATTGCCCCGCCACCGCGCGCGCGCGCGCTCCGACCGGCGGCTTCGCTGCGTGGGGCGTTGGTCGGGGAGCTCGGCATCCTCGGGCAGGCCACCGGCGGCGTCGCGGTCGGTGTCGGTGCTGCATGGCGGCGCGCGAGCCTCGAGCTCACCGGCATGTACCTCGCGCCACGGGTCCGTCGCGACCCCGCGGGTCGCGGCGGCCGCTTCGACGCCGGCGTCGTCAATCTGCGCGGCTGTGCGCTCCCGCGCGTGGGTCGACTCGAGCTGCCGCTGTGCGGCGGCTTCGAGCTCGGCGATGTCCGCGTCGACACTCGCGGGATCCGACCGCGGCGACTGCACGCGCTGACCGGCGGACCGCTGGTCGCCGTCGGTGTCGCCGGCACGTGGGGTCGCTTCCGACTGTCGTTCGGGCTCGAGACACTCGTGCGTGTGTTGGGGGCGCGCTGGCAGCTCGACGGGGCGGTGGCCTTCGAGCAGCTGGTGGTCTCGGCGCGGGCCGTGCTCGGCGCCGAGGTCCGCCTCGGCGCTGGGCCCGGTCGAAAATCGACCGCGGCGCGAAAAAAACCTGCCAGCGTGGACATGAGATAGCGAGGTGCAGCCCCCGTCCCCGCACGCCCTCCGCCGCAGCGCCTCGAACCAGGCGTTCGGGCGGTTCTACCGCGAGCACTTCGGCTTCGTGTGGCACGCCGTCGGGCGCTTCGGCGTGGGAGATCCCGAGCGCGGCGACGTCGTGCAGGAGACCTTCCTGGCGGCCTATCGCCGCGACGCCGACCGGCTCGAGACCCCGCGGGCTTGGCTGTACGGCGCGGCGCGGCGCATGGCGAGCAACCATCGGCGCGGCGCAGCGCGGGCCCATCGCAAGCACAGCGCACTCGCGCACAGCGGCGCCGCGGCGGTCTGCGTCACCGCCACCGAGGCCCTCGGCGCACTCGAGCGATTCCTCGAGACGCTCGACGACGGCGACCGCGAGCTCTTCGTGCTCTCGGAGCTCGAGGGCCTGCGCGGCGCAGAGCTGGCGGCGATGCTCGGCGTCGAGCTACCGCGGATCTACGCCCGGCTGCGCCTGCTACGGGCGCGCGTGGGCGCAGCGGCGATCGACGATGCCCACGTGTCGTGGTCGCGCGCGCGCACGGAACTGTCCCAGCGATCGATGGGGGCCTGGCTCGCGCTCGTGCCGATGTTGCCGACCAAGGCCGCGGCGGTGACCTCGATCGCCACCGGTGGCGCGCTCGCGAAGGTGCTCGCGATCACGACGGCGATCGCCGTGCCCTCGGCGGTGGCCGCATCGTGGCTGCGCGAGGCCGAGCCGCCCCACGCGGCCGCGCCGAGCGAGCCTGCGACCACCGCAGCGGCCACCGCCGCAGCAGGACCGGCGCCGGCACCCGCCGCGATCGCGATCGACAGCGGCGCGTCGCCACCTGACCTGCCCGAAGCGGCGCAGCCACCCGCGCGTGCGGCCGTATCGGCACTGGCACCGGCCCCGGCGGGCGCACGCTCGAGTGAAGATCCCACCGTCCTCGACAACGCGATGCTGCGCACCGCCATCGAAGCCCTCGGTCACGGTGATGCCGCGGCCGCGCTCGCCGGCCTCGATCGTCATGCGCGCGAGTTCCCCGACAGCGCACAGGCCGACGTTCGTGCGGCCCTGCGGGTCGAGGCACTGTGCGCCGCAGGCAAGCCCGCGCAGGCGCGGGGCGAGGCCCACGCGTTCGTGCAGCGACACCCGCGCTCACCGTTGGTCGACCGCGTGCGCGGGGCCTGTCCCGACGCGGAGAATTCTGCAGCTGCTTCGATCGAGACCCCTTGAACCGGACACTGCTGCTTTCGAGATGACCCGAAACACCACCACCACCGCCTCGCACCCCATGCGCCTCGTCGCGAGCCTCTCGCTCTGCCTCGCCCTGCCACTGGGCGGCTGCATCAAGTCCCTCGATCTCGACGACGACGGTACGGACCAGACCGGCGGATCCGACACCGACGGCGGCGGCACCGAGGGCGGCGGCACCGGCAACGTCTCCACCGGCGCCAGTGGAGGTGGCGGGGGGGTCAGTGGCGAGGCCACCTCGGCCGCCGACGGGGTCAGTGGCGAGGCCACCTCGGCCGCCGACACCGAGGGCGATGGCACGGCTGAAGCGGTCTGCCCAGGCTTCTGCGTCTGGGAGAACACCTGCAACGGCGAGTCCGATCCGCAGTGCTTCGAGTCGTGCGTGGAGAACTACGATGGGTACGCCGACCTCGATCCCGCGTGCAACCAGGCGATGCACGAGTGGACCGCCTGCGTGTCGATGGTGCAGGGCTGCGACATCACCGAGTGCTCGGTCTGGGCCTACGCGCTGCAGACCTGCGAGGACACCTATAGCTGCGCGGGCGGTGAAGGTGGTGGGGACGGTGGCGCCGGTGGTCTCGGGTCGTGCCAGTGGGAGCGCAGCTGCGGCGACGGCCCGGTGTACGCGATGAGCTGCGCGGACGGTACCTGCAGCTGCACCATCGACGGCGAGCCGGCCGGCGAGTGCGAACAGGGTGCGACGATCTGCAGCGAGGACAACATCGACGGCCTCGAGCAGGCCATGAACGAGTGCTGCGGCTTCGAGGGCTGATTCGCGCATTCCGGCCGGCGGCGCGGGCGGGCCGCTCGCCCGCCCGCGCAAGCCGACCCGATGGGGCCGCGCGCACACGCGACGCGCGGACCCATGGACGAACGCCCCGCGATCCTGACAACCTCATGGGATGCCGAAGCTTGCCTTGCTCGTACGATGGGCCGCGATCACGGGCGCGTCTGCCCTGCTCGGACTCTCGTGCGCCGACGACGACGCCATCCCCTCGACGAGCGTCGGCGGCAGCGCCTCCGAAGGCAGCACCTCGACCACCGGCACCAGCGGCACCGTCGCCGACAGCACCGGTGGCAGCGGCGGCTCGGGCAGCGGCGGTGCCGACTCGAGCGCCGGCACCAGCGCGGCCTCGAGCGAAGGATCGACCACCGGCGAGCCGTGTCGCGTCGACGCCGACTGCGACGACGACAACGATTGCACCGACGATCACTGTGGCGCGGCCGGCTGCACCCACGCGCCGATCCACGGTCAGCCCGCACCGGTTGGGCAGATCGACGGCGACTGCCAGGTCGAGTTCTGCGTGAACGGCACGCCGACGCCGGCCAACAGCGACAACGATCTACCCGACGACGGCAACGTGTGCACGGACGACGTGTGCAACATGGGCGTGGGGTCGAACCCCGACTCGCCGGCCGGCACGCCCTGCAACGGCGTCGGCGTGTGCGACGGCATGGGTGCCTGCAGCGAGTGCATCAGCCCCGACGACTGCGATCAGCTGCCGGTCGACGACGAGTGTCAGCAGCGCACCTGCGAGTCCAACACGTGCGGCCAGGTCTTCACCGAGCTCGACACCCCGCTGTCGATCCAGCAGCCCGGCGATTGCCATCTGCAGGTCTGCGACGGCGAGGGCGGTGTGACGGCGGGCATCGACGACACCGACCTGCCGGTCGACGGACTCGAGTGCACCAGCGACACCTGCGACGACGGCGTCCCGGCCAACGACCCGCTGCCGCCCGGTAGCCCCTGCGCCGCGGGCGTCTGCGACGGGCTCGGCGGCTGCGTCGGCTGCGTCGACGCCAGCGACTGCAACGGCCAGGACAGCTTCTGCCGCGCGTACCTGTGCCAGGACGGCGCGTGCACCGTGGCCGACACCGCGAGCGGCACCGTGCTACCCGCCATCGACCAGGCCGACAACGACTGTCAGGTGATGGTCTGTGATGGCAACGGCAACGCGGTCGCGATCGCCGACACCGACGACATCCCGCTCGACGACGGCAACGACTGCACCGAAGAGGTCTGCAACGGCACCCTGCCCGATCACGCCGATCTGCCCATCGACACCGACTGCAACAGCAACGGCGGCACCTTCTGCGATGGCGCGGGCAGCTGCGTCGGCTGCAACGACGCCTCGCAGTGTCCGGCCGCGGGGCAGTGTCACGCAGCCACCTGCGAGAACAACGTGTGTGGCATCGAGGTGACCGCCAACGTCGCCTGCAACGATGGTCTCTTCTGCACCGCCACCGACACCTGCAACGTGGCCGGCGTGTGCGTCGGCAGCGGGACCCCGTGCAACGGACCGGACGGCGACAGCAACTGCTCCGAGAGCTGCGACGAGAACGCCAACAACTGCCTGGGCAACGATCCCTCCGGTGCAGCGTGCAGCGACGGGCTGTTCTGCACCACCGGCGATGTCTGCGACGGCAACGGCACCTGCCAGGGCGGTGGCAACCCCTGCGCCGCGTTCGTCGGCGACAACGACACCGACTGCTCCGAGAGCTGCAACGAAGGCACCGACAGCTGCACGGCCAACGACCCCAACGGCTCGTCGTGCAACGACAGCCTGTTCTGCACGGTGACCGACACCTGCACCAACGGCGTCTGCGGCGGCACCGGCAACCCCTGCACCGCCAACGTGGGTGACAACGACTCCGACTGCTCGGAGAGCTGCAACGAAGTCACCAACGCCTGCACGAGCAACGATCCCAACGGCTCGAGCTGCAACGACGGCCTCTTCTGCACCGTGACCGACACCTGCACGGGCGGCGTCTGCGGCGGCGCCGGCAACCCCTGCACCGTCAACGTCGGCGACAACGACACCGACTGCTCGGAGAGCTGCAACGAAGTCACCAACAACTGCACGAGCAATGACCCCAACGGCTCGCACTGCAACGACGGCCTCTTCTGCACCGTGACCGACACCTGCACGGGCGGCGTCTGCGGTGGCACCGGCAACCCCTGCAGCGGAGCCGATGGCGACAACAACTGCAGCGAGTCGTGCAACGAGACCTTGAACAACTGCTCGGCCGCGGACCCCAACGGTTCGTCCTGCGCCGACGGCTTGTTCTGCACCTCGGGCGACGCCTGTCAGGGCGGCACGTGTGTCGGCGGGTCCAATCCCTGCCCCGGCCCCGACGGCGACACCGACTGCAGCGAGACCTGCAACGAGACCCTGAACAACTGCAGCACCAACGACCCCAACGGCTCGGCCTGCGACGTGTCCTGCTTCATCGACGGCAGCTGCCTCAACGGCGGCTGCGTCACCGTGTGTCCGTGAACGAAGGGCGGCGAATCCCGGCGCCCGACCTTCACGCGAACGGATCGCACACGCCGCGGGTCGGGTGGCCGATGTCGAGGCAGTCCTCGACCGGCCCGCACTCGAACGTGCCGAGCGTGCAGAAGTTGGTGCAGCGCCCCGCGTAGCACTCGAACAGGATGTCGCAGTCGGTGCCCTCGACGCAGGGCGCGTTCAGGTTGCCGCACGCGTCGCAGCTCTCGCACAGGCCGTACTCCACGGTCGCGAAGCGGCACACCGCGATGCCGTCGCACTCCTCGAGATCGCCGGGGTACGAGCACATTGCACCGTCGTCGGGGATGTCGAGCATCGGATCGAGCGGCGTACCCCCGCCGCCGGTCGAGCCGGTGTCGACGACCCCGCCACTGCCGCTGCCGCTGTCGGCCACACCGGTGGAGTCCCCCGAGCCCGTGCTCGAGCCACCGCTGGTCGCGTCGGTCGAGCCGCCGCTGCCGCCGGCGGTGTCGTCGCTACCGCTGGCGCCGCCATCGGTGCTGGCGACGGTGGTCGAGAGCGTCGCCGCCGAGCCACCGCTGACTCCCGTGAAGCCATCGCCGCCGTCGACCGTGCACGCCGCCGCCAACGCCAGCGCACCCGAGCCACCCAGCCCACCCAAGCATCGCGACCATCGGCTCGACATGGGCATCCTCGGGGCAGTCGACGCGCAACCGGTCGCTCGGTTGCACGCCCATCCTCTACATCGTCACCCGCAGGCGCTGGCGCCCCCACGTGCCCGGCGGACCGTCGAAGTGCCCCGCGAGTCGCTGCCCACAGCGGCCGCAGCTCCCGTCGCGATCGAGACGCCACGCACCGATCGCGTACCAGTCGCGTTCGATCACGAGCTCGCCGCAGCCACCACAGTAGGTCGACTGGCCCTCGGGATCGTGCACGTTGCCGGTGTAGACGTGGCGCAGGCCGTGGCGCAGCGCCTGCCGACGCGCGCGCTGCACGGTGTCGACGGGCGTGCGCCCGCGCTCCATCAGCTTGAAGTCGGGATGGAACGCGGTGAAGTGCAGCGGCGTGTCGGGGCCGAGCGTCTCGACGAACCACCCGCACAGCGCGTCGATCTCGGACTCGGAGTCGTTCTCACCGGGGATGAGCAGCGTGGTGACCTCGAGCCACACCTGGGTCTCGCGCTTGAGCCATGCCAACGTCTGCTTGACCGGCTCGAGCTCCGCGAAACACAGCTTGCGATAGAACCGCTCGCTGAAGGCCTTGAGGTCGACGTTGGCGGCGTCGACGTGCTCGAAGAACGGCGCGCGTGCGCCCTCGCCGATGTAGCCGGCGGTCACGGCCACGGTCGCGATGCCGTGCTCGCGACAGGCCTTCGCGGTGTCGATCGCGAACTCGGCGAAGATCACCGGATCGTTGTAGGTGAACGCGACCGAGCGCGCCTCGCAGCGGATCGCCGCGGCCGCGATGGCCTCGGGCAGCGCGCGATCGGTGAGCCGATGATCCTGACGGGCCTTCGAAATGTCCCAGTTCTGACAGAAGCGGCAGCCGAGGTTGCAACCCGCGGTGCCGAACGACAGCACGCTGGTGCCGGGCAAGAAGTGGTTGAGCGGCTTCTTCTCGATCGGGTCGACGCAGAAGCCCGACGCGCGACCGTAGCTGGTCAGCACCAGCTGATCGTCGCGGCGCTCGCGGACGAAGCAGAATCCGCGCTGGCCATCCTGCAAGGTGCACCCACGCGGGCACAGATCGCAGCGCAGGCGCCCGTCGCCCGCGGGCGTCCACCACTGTGCTGGCACGACGCCAGGTTCGATCTCGGTGCGAGCCATCGGTCCCCTCGGGGGCCCGTCCAGCATGGCGCGGGCCGGTCCAGCATGGCGCGGGCGTCGCTGCCGCGCCATGCGACGCAGAATCGACGCGATCGCGGCCGCTTCGGCGGGTGTCCGCCCCCTCCGACCACCCGATCGCGGGAGAACCCCCGTTCGTGAACTCACAGAGGGTACCGCCGGGGAAGCGCGTACAGGTTTTCTCGCGGCCGAGCGAAGGGATGCACCCCATGCCAACATGCACGCTGCGGGGATCCAACGGCGATGAAGACCTCTCTTCCATGTGCGGCTGTGGTGTTGAGCTTGGCGGGCTGCGGCGGCGACGGGACACCCCAGGGTGACGGCTCGGCCTCCGAGAGCGGCGGTGTCTCGATCACCGACTCTGCGAGCGGTGGCACCTCGAGCTCGGGTGGTGCGTCGGCGAGCGCCAGCGCGACGCAGGGCACGATGACCACCGAAGGCACGGGCACCGATCCGACCGCGGCCGACAGCGGCGATCCGCCGGTCGTGTTCGACGTCGGCGTGCTGCCCGATCTGCCGCCGGTGGTGTGCGATGGCAACGGCGACGGCAACGTCGACATCCCGGACCTCTCGTACATCTGGATCTCCAACTCGTCGCAGGGCACGGTCTCGAAGATCGACACGCAGTCGATCGTCGAGGAAGCGCGCTACTACGCGAAGCAGTCCGGTGGCGATCCGTCGCGCACCTCGGTGAACTTGAACGGCGACGTCGCAGTCGCCAATCGCAACGGCGGCGTCGCGAAGTTCTGGGCCGACCCCGAGAGCTGCGAAGAGAGCAACGGCATGGGTGGGCTGCAGACCTCGACCGGCTCCGGCGACATCCTGCCGTGGGGCACCGAGGAGTGCCTGGCCTGGTACCTGCCGCTGGTGTGCGGCTCGAACCGCCCGGTCGCGTGGACCCGCGGCGTGTTCGACGAGCAGACCTGCAGCTGGGTCGATGCCAAGCTGTGGACGGTCTGCGACTCCAACGTGCTGCTCATCAACGGCGACAGCGGTGAGATCGAGGAGACCATCGCGCTCGATGGCGGTTTCCCGTTCGTCTACGGCGGCGCCGCGGATGCCGACGGCAACTTCTGGGGCCTGGATACCGGCGGAGGTCGCCTCTTCCGCGTCGATCACGAGGACTACTCGGTGCTGTCGTATGCGCTGCCGCCCAACGATGGCTACGGCATCACCGTCGACTCGCAGGGCCGTCCGTGGGTCTGCGGTGGCGGTGCGGTGGCGCGCTTCAACCTCGACGACTCGACCTGGACCTCGAGCGCGGGTGGCTTCGGCGGCATCGGTGGCTGCATGACCGACGGCGACCAGCTCATCTGGCACAGCAACAGCAATGGCATGCTGCTCGGCTTCAACATCGAGACCCTCGACGTCGACGAGATGGTCCAGCTGCCCGAGTACGTGCACGGCGTCAGCGTCGACTTCTACGGCTACGTTTGGGGCGTCGGCTTCGCCAACAACAATGCCTACCGCGCCGACCCGATGACCGGCATCGTCGACACCTACAACGGCCTCACGGGCGCGTACACGTACAGCGACATGACCGGCTTCGCCCTCAGCACGGCGGGCGGCGGCGGCGTGCCGTCGGGTTGATCGGTCGGGTCGGGACACGGTCGGGTCCGCGGGGGCGGGGTGCTATGCTCCGCCCTTCGCGTGTCTGGGAGTCGCTACCTCGAGGTCGTGCAGACGCTCATCGATCCTCCGATCGAGGCGCGTCTGCTGTGGATTCGGGCGCAGGCGGCCACGTTGGCGATGTCCGACGGCAGCCTCTGCGCGGTCTTCGATGCCGAGGCGATCGGCGACGACGAGCTCGCCGCAGCGATGACGCGATTCGTCCGCGGCAACGACCACCTCGGCGTGAAGGTGGTGCTGGTCGGCGCCGCGCCGCGACACCGCACGCTGCTGTCGAGCCTGCAGCCGCGCGTGATGATGGGCCGCATCGTGCAGGTGTTCGCGCTCGAGCAGGACGGACAGACCTGGGTCGGCGCGCGCTCGCGGCTCGACTCCCCGACCGGGCGGACGCTGGTCGAGGTCGCACGCCGGCCGCCGATTGCGATCGATCTCGCCACGGTCGCCGAGCGCCAGCGTCCCCCCGATGCCGAGCAAGTCGCGCACGCGCGCGAGGTGTTGTCGTTCGTGCACAAAACCCGCGCCGGACGCCCGTGGGCGGTGTGGAGCTTGCTCGCGGGCATCGCCGGCGTGTTCGCGCTCGAGTGGCTGTGGGGTGGCACCGAACTGACGCCGACGCTCGTGCGCATGGGCGCCAACCTGTCGGCGCGATGGACCGCCGAGCCGTGGCGCTTGCTGTCCTCGGCGTGGTTGCACGCGGGGCCGGTGCACGTGCTCGTCAACGGCATCGCGTTGCTGCTGCTGGGTGGCCTCATCGAGCGCTTGCTCGGCTGGCCGCGGCTGGTGCTGCTCTACGTCGCGGCCGCGCTCGGCGGCAGCCTCGCGAGCGCGATCGGTGCGCAGGCACAGCTCAGCGTCGGTGCCTCGGGCGCCATCTGGGGCATCCTCGGCGCCTCCGCGGCGCTGGCGTGGCGTCCTGCCGGGCTCGTGCCCGACGCGGTGCTACCCCAGCTGCGCCGCAACGCCTTCATGAACATCGCGATCAACCTGCTGCTGTCGATGAAGCCCGAGATCGATCTGCTCGCGCACGTCGGTGGTGGCATCGTCGGTGGCGCGCTGGTGTGGAGCGGGCTGCTGACCCGCGGCGTCGGTGATGGACAGCGAAGTGGCGGCCGTCGGCTCGCGGCCGCAGCGGCAGCGGCCGTGGCGCTGTTGCTCGCGTCGTTGCCGATCGCGTGGTCGCGCGAGCGCCCCTGGGCACTCGATGACCTCGAGCCTCGGCAGCTGATCGCGCTGTCGGAGCGCGACGGGACCATCGAGGTCCCGCCGACCCTCGCGGGCCTGCGCGCGCAGGACGGCACGACCCTGCGCAGCTACGAGCTCGGCGATCTGCGGGTCGACGCGTTCGAGCTGCACGTGGTGATCGGCGATGCACCTCCGCGTGCGCCCGACGCGGATGTCGATCCGCGGACCATCGCCAGCGATGCGCTGGGGGTGCCGGAGCAGCACCTGCAGCTGCTCGACGGCCCCGATGCGCCGCGCTGGCCGACCTTCGTGACGCATGACCACGAGGGCCAGCTCGACGTGCTCGCGGCCTGCCAGGTGCGCGAGGATGGTTTCGTACGGCTCGAGGCCGCGCACTGGTCGGCGCTGCCGGGCTTCGGGCCCGCGCTCGAGCGGGCGCTGCGGTCCTACGATCGGCCGTGATCGACGCGGGTTCGCCGATGGTTCGTCCATCGACGCGACAAGCCCGGGCGGGACGTGTCGATCCCGTTCGTGAACCGTCCAGCGCAAGCGCGTCCCGCCCGCATCCCGGCTTCCGTCACCGTGATCCTGCTGTGTGGCTGCGCCCCGCGGGGGCCCGCCAGTGGCGACGCAGGGCTGACCGCAGCGAGCTTTGCCGAAGGAGGATCGGACGATGACGGCGATGGCGACGCGACCGCGGCGGGCGAAGAGACCGCTGCGGGCTCCGGCAACGTCGACACCACCACGACGCCGGGGTCGGGCACGTCGGCCACCACCGGCGACGACGGCAACGACGACGCGGCATCGGGGGGCACGACCGCGGACCCACCGGCCGGATGCAACGCGGGGCCCAGCATCGTTGGCGTCACCAACGACGGCGAGTACAACCACGCGGAGTCCTTTCCGATCCGCTTCACCTTCGACGACGACCTCTACGCGACCTCGCAGCGCGTGGTGTGGGCGAGCCCCGACGCCGGAGCACAGCACGAGCACCTGCCCGATGGTGGCTGGGACGGCTGCGGCGCGGCTCGCTTCTGGCCGCCGTCGATCTACGAGAACATGTCGGGGATCGGTCAGATCCTGGATCTGCGCGAGGTGATGGAGAGCTCGACCTTGGCGATCCGCTACTGCATCAGCGCGGGCGCGAGCTTCGCGGAGCTGAGCTCGGGCGCCAAGCCGATCATCCTGTGGCGCGCGGCACCCGGAAGCGACGTCGAGGGCCACGACGATGCCGTGGGGTCGCGCCCGATGGTCATCAGCCGGCCCGATCCCGAGGGCCGCGGCATCGCCTACGGCCTGTGCGACGGCACCGTATGCACCTACGTCGGCGGTGACTTCTGGCCCGATGGCAGCGATACCTGGTTGCTGTCCGACGACGGCTGGTCGTGCCTCGAGTTCGACTTCGATCTCGCCAACGACGAGATGCAGCTCTTCGTCACCACCCAGGACGGTCGCTTCCACGACACGCCATACCTCAGCGCCAGCTTCCGCGACGAAGCCTCGGGCCCCGGCGGGGTCTTCACCGCGATCGACATCGTCGGCGGCTACTTTGCGCAGGCGACATCGGACCCCGACAACTACTACACGATCGATGACCTCGTGGTCGACGTCGCCCACATCGGCCCGCCGCCGGGCTTCGCGGAATGACGCGCGCGCGACCGTCGCTCGCGAGCCTCGCGTTCATTCGTCCGGCGCCAACGCCCGCGCGAGGCTCACGTCGAGCCGGCTGCGAATGAGCATCATGATGCTGTCGAGCTCGCGGGGGCTGACGGCGAGGCGCTCGCCGAGCACGCGCCGCGTGCCCGCCACCAGTTCATCGCGTGCCGCAGCGATCCGACGGGCGATGGTCGCGTGATGGACACCATGCATCCGCGCCAGCTCGCGCACCGTCAGGCCGTGGACCACCGATTGTCGCAGCAGCGTGCGGTCGGCGGCCTCGAGTTGCGCGACGGTCTCGAGGAATGCCTGCCGAAATGCGTCGCGGTAGGTGTGCTTGAGGTGATCGAGCTCGGGATCGTCGGGGCTCGGCTCGAGCTCGAAGATGTCGGCGTCGGCGGCCGGGCGATCCGGACGCGGCTTGTTGCGGGTGGCGTTCAGCGCCATGCGCATCGCGGTCACGCGAACCCACGCGCCGAGGTTGCCGTGGCCGGAGTAGCGAGCGATCGCCGGTCCGGTCTCGCCGTCGCCCACGAACAAGCGATGACGCAGCGCCTGCATGAAGTCGTCGGGGAGCAACGCGTGGTCCCGCAACCGACGCAGCGCTGCGCGGAGCTCGGCCGCATAGGCCGCCTCGAACGCCGCAATTGCCCGGCTGTCGCCACGGTCGCACGCGCAGGCCAGCCACAGGTCCGCGGCCACGACGTGGCCGACCTGCTCGACGACCGAGGGTTCGTCGGCCATGCGCGCGGCGAGATGCGCCACGAATGCCGCATCGGAGAGGACCAGCTCGGGCCAGCGCGCGCGGGCATGCGCGACGATGGTCGGCAGCATGCTCGCGAGCTGGAGCCGCTCGGCCGCGTCCAGCACGGCCGTGTCGGGCAGCGCCGCCACGAAGGCCTCGAGCAGCGCGGTCATCGGTCGGCTCCGAGTCGTTGGTCGAGACGCACCAGCCGGCGTGCGGCGTCGGCGTGGCCGAGCTCACGGGCGCGCTCGTACTGCGCGCGTGCGTCGTCGTAGCGCAGCACCTTGAAGTACACATCGCCGAGATCGAGATGGATCGCAGCGTCGCGCGGCGCCACGGCGCTGGCGCGCTCGAGCAGCTCCGCCGCCGACTCGTAGGCCCGACGTTGGAACGAGACCTCCGCGAGCCCGGTCAGCGCCCGCACGTCGTCGCGATCCACCGCCAGCGCGCGGTGGAACGCCGCCGCTGCCTGCTCGAGATCGCCGCGGCGAAGCGCGTCGCGCCCCACGCGAACGTTGTCGCCGCCGGCACTGCGCGGGCTCGGGCGGACCGGCTCGGGCGCCGCCGGTCGGACGGGCGCCGCGATCGACGACGCATCGGAGGGCGGCGCGCGATGGGCCTCGGCGTCGACCTGCGCGAGGGTCGGCCGCACCGGTGGCACCGACGCGTCGGCGAGCTGCGTCCGTCGACCGCGGCCGCGTGCGACCGCAGCGCGCCCGGGGTCACCGAGCACGCGCTCGAGCGCCGAGGTGATCGCCGCCGGCGGTTCGGGATCACCGGCGTACGCGAGCTCGATGCGCTGGTCGCGAGCCTCCGCGTCGTCATCGGCGAGTGCGAGCACCGGCGCCACCGCGCGCAGCTCGGGCGCCTCGAACGAGGGGCCCGCCGCGCGCTCGCGCAGGGCCACCACCGCCGCGATCGAGACCCCGGCGCGGGCCAACGCGCGCGGGTGGTCATCGGCGAACACCAACGCGGCCGCATAGTACTCCGCGGCGAACGGGCGGCCGCCATCGATCTCCCAGAACCGATCGCCCAACCGCACCAAGGTGTCGGCGAACTCGTCGCGAAGCACCGCGGCACGCTCGTCGGCGATCGCACCGACGGCGCCTTGCTGGGCCTCGAGCTCGAGCACCTTGGTGTAGGCGGTCGGCTGCGCAGGTGCCTCGACCGCGGGATACACGAAGTGGGTCTGGGCCGCGGCCGCACGGGCCTCGTGGACGATCGCATCGACGGCCGCGAGCTGGTCGGGTGGCGGCGCCAACGCGGGTGCGAGCACCAAGCCCCACACCGCTGCGCCACCGACCACCAGCGCCACCGAGGCGGCCACGGCTCGCCACCGTCGCGCGCGTCGATCGTGCTGCAGGGCGTCGATGATCGCGTGCATCGACTCGAAGCGCTGCGCGGGGTCGGCCGCGATCGCGCGCAAGGCCACCCGCCGTAGCCACGCGGGTGTCCGACCGACGACGGTGGCGGTGATGGTCCCGCTCGCGGCCGCGGCATGCAGCTGCTCGCTGGTGTCGCCAGCAAACGGCCGCACGCCATGCAGCGCCTCGAACAACGCCACGCCGAAGCCGAACTGATCGGCTCGCGCGTCGACGCGGGCACCGCGATGCTGCTCCGGAGACATGTACGCGGGCGTGCCGATCGCGATGCCCGAACGCGTGAGCGAGGCCTCGAGCGTCGACGCATGCAGCGGCGGCGCCCCGCGATCGCCTGCGCCATCATCATGGGAGCCGAACGCCCGCGCGAGCCCGAAGTCGGCGATCTGCACCCGCTCGTCGTGGCCGATCAGGATGTTGCTGGGCTTGACGTCGCGGTGCACCAGCCCTGCGTCGTGCACGGCCGCGAGACCCCGCGCGGCCGCGAGGAAGATGTCACGCACCTGCGACCAGCTACGCGGCTCGGCCAGCAGCCACTCGCGCAACGTGCTGCCCTCGACCAGCTCCATCGCGATGAACACCTGCGAGCCGACCACCCCGACGTCGTAGACCGCGACCACGTTCGGGTGGCGGAGCTTGGCCAGCGCCTGCGCCTCGCGGACCAAGCGCGAGCGCAGCTCGTCGCCCGCGGCGGCGCCATGAGTGATCAGCTTGATCGCGATGCGGCGATCGAGCTCGGGATCGTAGGCCGCGTAGACCCGGCCCAGCCCCCCCTCGCCGACCAGCTCCAGCACGAGATGGCGGCCGAGCGTCGACCCCCGCGCCACCGCGGCGTCGCCCGCAGTCGCACGCCCCGACATCCCTGTGGCCTCGAGTCGCGCAGCCTCTGCCACCAGGCCCACGCACACCTCGCAGCCGTCGACGTGCGCGGCGATCCGTTGGCGCATCGCTGCACCCGCGTGCCCCTGCGCGTAGGCAACGATCTCGTCGGCGTCGGGGCAGATCATCGACACCCCATCGACATGGTAGCCTGAGGCCGCAGCGCTGGGCATCGCGTGTGCGCTCGGCCTCGTCCCCTCGCTCTCGACCCATGCGAAGGCATCGACATCTCCGGGGTGCCATCGCCGGGACCGTCGGAGTCGCCTTGTCGCTGTGGTCGCCGCCCGCACGCGCAGCCTCGCCACCGGCGAGGGAGTCCGTGGGAGCACTCCCGCTCGTCATCGATGGTGAGCTCGCACCGAGCTGGCGGACCCGTCTCGTGCAGCGCCTGCACGAGGGCCTGGCACGTGGCAGCCGGACGGTGGTCGAGCTCGACGAGGCGCAGTGCGATGCGACCTGCATGGCCGAGCTCGCCGGGGAGACTGGCGCGCGCTGGATGGTCCGCGCGCGTGTGCAGGTGCGCGGCCGTGACTTCGATGTCGCGCTCGAGCTGGTCGATGCGAGCTCGGGTGCGATCGTCACGCGCAGCGCCGGCACCTGCGAGGTCTGTGCGGTCGAAGAGGTCGGCGACATGTTGGCCGATCGTGCGGGCGTGCTCGACCGCAAGCTCGACGCGCTCGCGCGTGCACCGGCGGTGGTGCGATTCGAGAGCCGACCGGCCGCGGCGGCGCTGCAGCTCGACGGCGCGCCGCTGGGCGCCGCACCACTGGAGCGCTCGGTCGCCGACGGTCGGCACCGCGTTCGTGCCGAGCTGCGCGGCTACGTCCCGATCGAGGTCCAGTTCGACGCGATCGCGGGTACGCACGACACCGTCTCGCTCGAGCTCTCGCCCGCGCCGCGACCGAACCGCCGCCGGTCGATCGCCGGCGCGGTCACGCTGAGCGCCGGCGTCGTGGCGCTCGCCGTCGGGGCACCACTGCTGGCGTTGCACGGTCGGCCCTACCGCGGCCGCTGCTCCGGCGGCGATGTCGACGACGACGGTGACTGCCGCTTCCGCTACGACACGCGCACCGGCGGCGCCATCGCGGTCGCGTTGGGCGTCGCTGCGATCGCCGGTGGCATCGCACTGCTCGTCCGCGCGCGACGCCCCCATGCCCGCTCCGCCGGCGCGCGGCTGCAGGGCGGTGCGCTCGCGTTCTAGTACCTCCACGCTAGCGCACGTCGGGTCACCGACCCGCTCGCGACGGCACCTCGAAGGCACCGATGCTCGGCGGTGAGCCCCAGCACGCGCCGCGGTGATCCCCACGAAGCTCCGCAATTGCGAGCCCCGCTGCGGCGGCCGGACTCTGCGCGGTGATCGTGTGGTCGACGGCCAGCTCGGGATCGACACCGACCACGCCGCCGACCTCCGCCACCGGCAGCGCGGGGTCCGACTGCTCTGGCGCATCGGCGGCGTACCAGAGGTTGTGCGAGAACTCGAACGTCTCGGGTGCGGTGCCCGGTCCGACGTTCACGACGGTGCCGACCAACGCCCGCTCGTACACCACCAGATTGCCGATCACTCGGCTATCGCCGCTCGGGCTGAACTCGTAGACGTCGGTCGACGCGGTCTCCTGCAGCACGCGCAGCACCCAGTGTTCGGGATCGATCATCGTGTTGTTGGCCACCAGACAACCGGTACAGCCCACCAGCGCCACCGGCGACATGCTGCCGACGAAGACGTTGGCGATCACGCGGATGTCTCGGGCCTCTGCATTGGGCGCCGTGGGGTCGAGCGGCGGGCGGAAGAACTCGAAGCCGGTCGAGCCGCCCATGTTGACCGCCCGCTCGCCGCCCTGCTCGAAGACATTCGCGTAGATCTCGACGTCTTCGCTGCCGCCCTTGGTCTGCACCGAGTTCCCCGACGCCTGTAGATCGTGGAAGTGGTTGCCGGAGATGAGCCCGTGATGACAGCCGACCTGGTCGATCGCACTCCCCGCCGAGCTACCGCCACAGCGCTGGAACTCGCTGTCCCGCACGGCGAAGTCGTAGACGCCGGAGAGCTTCAGGCAGTCGTTGTTGCCGCCGGTGCCGATGTCGTGGATGGAGAGCCCGCGCACGATCACACCGCGGGTGGCCTCTGGATCCGAGGTCGCACCGCCGTCGTCGATGTTGAGGCCGTTGTCGGTCATGTTGCGGATCTCGAGGTCGTGGACGACCAGCCACCGCACGGCGCTCAGCTGCATCGCCACGCCCCCGCCTTCGAACACCGGGCGCGCCTCACCGGCTGCGCCGCCGATCCAGATCGGTGCTTCCGGCGTTCCCGCCAGGCCCGAGACGTAGGCATCGCCGGCATAGGTGCCAGCGTGGATGCGAATCGCCGTGCCGGGTTGCGCAGCGGCCACCGCGGCGGCGAGCGTCGCACACGGCTCGTCGGCGGCACCGCAGCTCGCGGCATCGACTCCGTCGGGTGCAACGTGGATCTCCGCGGTCGGCACGATGCCGTCGTCGAACATGGCCGGTGCGCCGCACCCCGGCGACGGCTCGCCGCCCTCGGTCGTCGCGTCGCCGCCGTCGTCGGCGCTGGTGCTCGAGTGTGGGCCGTCGCCAGCGGAGGTCACGGAGTCGGCACCACTGCTCCCTCGTCCGCTGCCATCCGTCTCGCTTTCGCCCATCGGACTCGACGTCGAAGACGCCGAGTCGGCACCGCCGGTGGCTGGGGCGGCACAACCGGCGACGAGTGTGCAAACCGCGAGCAGGAACGTTCGAGCGGAGATCCTCGGCATCCACCAGGGCACGACACGTGTCGCGCCGCCCTGTCGCACGGCCACCGCCAGACGTATGCTCGAACGGATGGGGGCGACCGTGGACAGGGCTGCTTGGCTGGGCGCCGTGGCGTGGCTTGTCGGGTGTCTGCAAGCCAACCCAGACTTCGACCAGCCCGGCACCAGCACCGGGACGACCGCGAGTTCCACTGCGAGCGGCATGATGTCGGCGACCGCTGCTGCCAGCGCCGATGCCAGCGGCGACGGCAGCAGCTCGGGCGCGCCGGTCTGCACGCCCGACGGCTTCGAGCCCGACGACGATCCGCCACCGCTCACCGTCGGCACCGTGAACGTGGTGCTCGAGACCATGGACGCGGTCGACCGCTTCCACGTCTACATCCCCGCGGGTGCGCCCGGTTCGGTGCACGCGACCATCGACGGCGCATCGTTGCACGTGTGCACCTACGTGCGCTGCGCGGACGGGCAGGCGCCCACGACACTCGTTTGCGATGTCGGGCTATCGGGTGTCGACGGCGAAGGTGCCCCGGGATGCTGCGGTCAGAACGACGCGGCGGTGTCCTTCGCGTGCGGCGGCGATGGCAGCGGCAAGGTCTACCTGGTGGTCGATGGGGCGCCCCACGACTGCGTCGAGTACGATCTCAGCGTGTCGCAGGACGGCGGCTAGTCCGACGTGCGTTCGCGCAGCGCACTGTGCCCGCCGGAGCGCGTCGCCCGTGCGTCGTGGTGGCCGGCCTTCGTCGTGGCGGCGCACGTGTGGCGTGCCGCGCCTGCGGTCCAAGCCGCGCCGTGCCCGACCACGCGCGAGCTCGGGGACGCCACGGCTGCGCTCGCCGAAGCTTCGCCGGGCGCACGACTCGGGTTCGTGCACGGTCGCATCGAGGCGGCCGCCAAGCCCTCGCGGCAGTGGGCGTTGGGCTGGGGCGTCGGGCTCGGCTTGCTCACCGTCGCGCAGCTGGCGATCGCACCGCTGGTCGAACCCGAGGAGGCGCCCGACTACTGGATGGGCGCGCTCGCGTCGGGCATCGGTGCCGCGTCGCGGGCGATCTTCATCCCGCACGTGTTGCTCGAGCGCCGTCGCGCTCGTAAGCGCGGGCGTCTCGGCGATGTCTGTGCGCAGCTCGCCGAGGCCGAGCACGCGTTGGTGCGCGGCGCGGCGTGGGAGCGTCGCGGCAAGGCGCTGTGGCAGCACCTGCTCAGCATCGCCGTCAACGCGGGCGTCGGGGTGGCGCTCGGGGTCGGCTTCGGTCGGCAGGTCCCCGGCGCGCGCATCGGGGCCATCGGCGCGACCGTGGGCGAGATCATGATCCTGACGCAGCCCACGCCGATGATGAAGGCGCAGGTGCAGTACCAAAGCGGCGTGCTGGCGCCGACACCTGCAGGCGCCCGTGCGACGTGGGGCCTGCGGCCGCTGACGCTGCGCGGCGGTGGCGGCGTGGCCATCGGCGGCCGCATGTAGCGGCGGCGCGACGCATCACTGCAAGAACGCGCGGTGCATCGCCAGCGTCAGCCGATCGACGTCCTCGTCGGCGCAGAACAACGTCGCGCGCAGCGGTGACGTTGCCATGGCCTTGATCGGCACGTTGATGCCCGCGGCGATCGACCGCGTCTTCGCCAGCGCGGCGGCATTGCGACCGAAGAAATCGCCGACCACGGACACCGCGCCGCAGCTCTCCTCGATCTCGACCTGACCCATCAGCTGCGTGCGCACCGTCGGCCAGTCGGGCACGTCGGCCAGGCCGAACCACAGGTCGGCGATCTCGTGATCGGCGTCGAGGTGCAGCACCGGCAGGGCCGCCGCCGCGGCCGCGGCGAGCATGCGATCCATCGACTGCGCGCCGAAGGCCCGCAGTCGCACGAGGTTGCGCTGGCCGGTCACGCCCGACAGCGCGCGATCGGTCGTGATGTTCTCGGCGCGATCGATTCGCGTGCCGCTGCCCTCGCTGAAGCTGGCGCGGGCATAGAGCGCCACACCGCTGCGCCGCGCGAACTCGACCGACTCTGCGTGCAGCACCTTCGCGCCGTGCGAGGTCAACTCGAGCATCGCGTCGTGGGAGATGGCCTCGATCAGCTCGGCGGCCTCGACCACCCGCGGGTCGCCGGTGTAGACGCCATCGACATCCGAACAGATCTCGCAGTACTCGGCCGCGAGCGCCCCGGCGAGGGCGACCGCGGTGGTGTCGGAGCCACCGCGACCGAGCGTGGTCACCTCGCGCTTGTAGGACACGCCCTGGAAGCCGGCGACGATCACGACGCGACCACGCTCGAGCTCGTCCTCCACGCGGTACGGCCGCACCTCGAGGATGCGGGCGCCCGAGTGACGATCGTTGGTCATGATCCCCGACTGCGACCCGGTGAGCGAGATCGCTTCGTGGCCCAGCTCTTGGATCGCCATCGACAGCAGCGCCATGCTGGTTCGTTCGCCACACGACAGCAGCATGTCGAGCTCGCGTCGCGACGGCGAGGCCGAGATCTCCCGCGCGCGGGCCATGAGCTGGTCGGTGGTCTTGCCCATCGCCGACACCACCACGACCACGCGGTAGCCCTTTGCCTTGGTCTCGACCACCCGCTGGGCGACCTTGCGGATGCGTTCGACGTCGGCGACCGACGAGCCGCCATACTTCTGCACGACGATGGACTGCGACATGGTGGGTGCTCGCGAGCTGGCTCGCGGAATCGAGGCCAACTGTAAACCCGAGCGGGACGCCTGTGGAATCCTGGCGCGCGGACGCTGGTACGATGGCACCCATGCTGCCCGTCCTCGCCCAGAGCACCGCGCTCGTCGTCCAGCAACGCAAGGAGTGGGGCGAGATCCTCACCGGGTGGCAGACCCGAAATCGCTACGACGTCAGCGATCCCAACACCGGCATGGCGCTCTACGCCGGCGAGCTCGCGGGCGGCGCGGGCGGCTTCTTCTCGCGGATGTTCCTCAAGTCGGGGCGGCCGTTCACGATCGAGATCCGCGACGCGAGCGGTCAGCTCGTGCTGACGATGTATCGACCGTTCACGTTCTTCTTCTCGCGCGCGCTGCTCTCCGACGCCACCGGCACGCTCATCGGCAGCATCCAGCAGCGCTGGGCGTGGTTCGCCCGCGTGTTCAGCATCCTCGACGCCCACGGGCAGGAACTCGCGTCGTTGCACGGGCCGTTCTTCCGTCCGTGGACCTTTCGCGTGGTCGTGGGTGGCCACGAGATCGGAGCGATCCGCAAGAAGTGGAGCGGTCTGGGCAAGGAGATGTTCTCGACCGCCGACAACTTCACCATCGATCTGGCGCCAGGGACCGCGCCGCAGCTGCGTCCGTTGTGCCTGGCCGCGACGCTACTCATCGACTTCGTGTACTTCGAGCGCAACGGCTGACGCGTGGGCGCTAGGGAAGCCCGGCTCGCATGGGGCGGCGCGCAGGCGGTTGCCCACGCCGACCACGGGCTGCTAAGACCTTGGCCACCGTGCAACGCATCGCCTCGCCGCTGTACCCCTTGAGCCTCGCGCTCGCGCTGACCGCCTGCCCCGCGGACTCCAAGCCCGACGACAAGGCGGCGCCGCGTACCGACGACAAGGCCAACGCGAAGGCCGATCCCAAGGTCGATCGGAAGGCGGACGCAAAGCCCGACCCAAGGGCGGATGCGAAGACCGACACCGATCCGAACGCCGAGCGCAAGCCCGTGGACACCGAGCCCGCAACGCCCGCCGTGATCGACCCCGCCACCCGCAACGCCGTCGCAGCGAGCATCAACGCCTTCGCCGTCGATCTGCACCACGCGCTGGCGAGCAAGCCTGGCAACCTGTTCGTCTCGCCGGCCAGCATCGCGATCGCGTTCGCGATGACCCACGCCGGTGCCAAGGGCGACACCGCCGCCGAGCTCGCAAAGGTGTTCCACTTCGGCGCCGGCGCCGATCTGCATGCCGGCATGGGCGCGATGTTGGCCCACTGGGACGCCGCGAGCACCGACGGACCCGAGCTCGAGGTCGCCAACCGCCTCTACGGCGACAAGACGGTGGCGTTCGAGCCGGCGTTCCTCGATGTCACCGGCAAGGCCTTCCACGCGCCGCTCGAGTCGGTCGATTTCATCGGCGCGGCCGAGGCTGCACGGCAGGACATCAACGGCTGGGTCGCCACGCGCACCCACGACAAGATCAAGGATCTGCTGCCCGAGGGCGGTGTCGCCAGCTCGACCCGCATGGTGTTGGTCAACGCGGTCTACTTCAAAGGCCGCTGGGACCAGCCCTTCGAGGAGTTCGCGACCACCGACGGCACCTTCCACGGCGGCAAGGGCGACGCGCAGGTCAAGATGATGAAGCAGGTGGATCACTTCCGCCTCGGCGCCGCGTCCGAAGCCAAGGCCCGCGTGCTCGTGATGGGCTACTTCGGCAGCTACTCGATGGTGGTGGTGCTGCCCGACGCCAAGGACGGGCTCGCAGCGGTCGAGTCGGCGTTGACGCCGGAGCTGCTGACGGCCTGGATCGGTGCGGCCAAGGCGGAGCGCGTCGAGCTCGCGCTACCGAAGTTTCGCATCGAGCCCGCGGGCTCGCTCTCGCTGCGCCCGGTGCTCGAGGGCCTCGGCCTGCACACCGCCTTCGACGCCAGCAAGGCCGACTTCACCGGCATGGCGCCGGCCTCGGCGCAGCTGATGATCTCCGACGCGTATCACAAGGCCTTCGTCGACGTGAACGAAGCCGGCACCGAGGCCGCCGCCGCGACCGCGGTGGCGATGGCGGCCGGCGCCGCGCCGCCGAGCGAACCACCGGTGGCGTTCGTCGCCGACCACCCGTTCCTGTTCTTCATCCGCGACGACGAATCCGGCGCGATCCTCTTCATGGGTCGCCTGGTCGACCCATGACGCCGGCCGTCGAGTCCGCGATCGAGTCCGCGATCAGGGCGCGAGCACGAGCGCGCCGTCGCCGGGGATCGTGAGCGAGAGCCCACCGCCGCCGTCGACCACGGCCCCGTTGCCGCCGAGCATGTCGTCGAGCACGACGCCCGGCTGCAGGCCGAGCTGCACGACGTCGACGTCGATCTGCTGGGGTCCATCGGCGCGGGTGAGCGCGACGATGGCGGCATCGCCGGGCGACAGCGATCGCGCGAACACCAGCGTGTCCTCGTTCGCGAACAGCGACACGTAGTCGCCGCGCCGCAGCGCCGGCAGCTCGCGGCGAGCCTGGCCGAGCAGGCGCGTGAACGCCAGCGTGTCCGACTCCCACGGGCCGAGCTGGCCCTCGTCGCGCCACATCGCGCGATTGTTGGGATCGACGCCGCCCCACTGCCCGTACTCATCGCCGTAGTAGAGCAGCGGCGCGCCGGGCAGACCCAGCAGCCACGCCATCGCCACGCGCACGCGTCGATAGGGCTCGAGATCGCCGGGGCCGACCGCGGTGTCGGTCCACTGGTTGAACGGCACGCCGCGATTGTGGCCGCCGTCCTGGCCGCGATAGTCGGCGATGCTGGCGAAGCGCGCGGTGTCGTGGCTGCCGATGTACGGCGTCATGATCGCGCCCTCGGGCCACTTGTCGAGGCCGTGCTGCAGCCAGTAGTCCGCGTGCAGCATGCCGTTGTCGCCGTAGCCGAACACTCGGTACGAGACCCCGTGGTACAGCACGAAGTCGAACTGTCCATCGAGGCCGAAGGGCCCGACGTAGCGCGAGATGGTGCCGTAGTTCTCGTCGTTGCATGGGTCCGGGCAGTCGTTCCAGCCCATCGCGGTCTCGCCCATGAGGAAGTAGCGCGTGCCGGCCTGCTCGAAGCCCTCGCGGACCGCGGCCGCGAGGTTGCGGGTCGCGGCCTCCTCGACGTGCTTCACCGCGTCGACACGCAGGCCGTCGAGATCGAAGGCATCGAGCCACCACACGGCGTCGTCGACGAACGCGGCGTTGGCCTCCGGCACCCGGTGGTCGACGTCGGGCAGGTACGATGTGAAGTTGCACTCGAGCGCGTTGGCGGTCCAGTCGCAGCCGTTGGTGCCACACACGCAGCCGGTGCGGAACCAATCGGGGTGCTCCGCGACGTACTCGTGATCCTCGTGCACGTGGTTGATCACGAAGTCCTGCAGCACGCGGATGCCGTGGGCGTGCGCACTGGCGATCATTGCCCGCAGTGCCTCGGCGCCGCCGATGCGATCGTCGACCTCGCGGCCGCGCACCGGCCAGTAGCCGTGGTACCCGGTGACCAGGTGGACCCCGTCGCTGGCCAAGTAGGCCCCCTCGGGGTTCTGGTGGAACGGCGACACCCAGATCGCGCGAACGCCGAGCTCGTCGAGCGTGCCGTCGTCGATGGCCTGGCGCAGGCCCTGGAGATCGCCGCCGAAGAAGTCACCGCGGGTATCGGCGCCGGGCGTCGGGCCGGGATCGTTGCCGGCGCTCCCGTTGCGGAATCGATCGGCCATCACCATGTAGACCAGCGCGTCGCGCCAGTCGAACGCCTCGGGCTCGATCCACAGCGGCAAGCGCAGCGGCAGCGAGCGTCGACCGCCGCGATCGGCGGCCTCGACCACGAGGGTGTACTTGCCGTCGTCCAAGCCCGCGAGCGTGATGTTCACGGCGCCGGTCTGCTCGTCGACCTCGACGACGTCGCCGCCGAGTTCCTGCTCGTCGAAGTCGTGGCGCAGCACCGCACGCAACAGGCTCGCGTCGGCGCCGTCACCGGGCGCCCCATCGTGGTACGCCAGCGACACCTCGATCTGCCCCTGCCCCGGCGCGGGTCGGGAGGTCGCGTGGGACTCGACCGAGAGGGTCGGCAGGTTGCAATCGGGCACCAGCACCGCGGAGTTCTCGACGTCGTCGACGTACTTGCGACGCCCCTGCGCGGGATCGAGGATCCACGAGGTGCCAACGCCGTCGTCGACCACCAGCTTGTAGGCGTGTAGGCCGGGCGGCAGATCGACGCTGCCGCGCCACGTCGACCCTTGCTGGCGCATCGCGACCGCGGTCGGGAGGTCGAAGCCCTGCCACTCGCCGGCAATCCGTACGTTCGTGACCCCGCCGGTGCCCGCGAAGCTGAACGCGGTCGGGCACACGTCGACCTCCATGCCACCGGTCGGATCGCCGGTGCTGGCATCGCCGCTGCCGTCGCTGCTCGCATCCGTGGTCGGCCCGCCGGACGAGTCGGCGGTGCCCATCGTCGAGCTGGCGCTCGCGGTCACCGTCGTCATCACGTCGCCGCTGTCGCCGCTGTCGCCATCGCCACGCGCCTGCGGATCGTTGCAGCCGCCGAGCATCGCGGCGCCGATCAACCAGGCGCGCCGGCGCCGACGCAGCGCGGCGAGGCCGAACAGCAACCATCCGGCGCCGACACCAGCGTCCGATCCACTCGTGCAGCCGCAGCCGCCTCCACCTTCATCCTGCATCGCATCCCCCGTCGTGTCGCCGTCGCTGCCGCCCTCGCCGTTGGTCGCGGCGGAGCCGTTGCCACCCGAGCTGCCACCCTCGGCGCTGTCACCCTCGGCGCTGCCGCTGGCGGTGCCGCCGTCGCCCGTGCCGCCGCTGTCGTCGGCCGCGGTGCCACCGGTCTCGCCGCCGTCGTCCTCGTAGTACGCGCCACAGGCGGGCTCGATGCCGAGCCCACCCGCGTGCGCGAGCGCCAGTGCGTAGGCGCCGGCGCCGAAGCCCAGCATCGGCGTGTTGAACTGATAGGTGCCGTCGTTCGGATCGTAGGTCTCGGCGACCATGCCGTAGTTGGCGAGGGTCTGCGCGGTGACCCACTGCATCATCGCTTCGGCGCGGGCGTCGTCACCGGCGGCTCCGAACGCGATCGCGCCCCGCAGATCGGTGACGACCCACTCGGCGGCATCGTAGTCGCTTCCCCACGGGCTCAGATCCTCGCCGCCACCGTGGTCGACGCGATCGTCGTTGCGCGACCAGCCGATCTCGCTGGCCTCGGTCAGCAGCGCGCCGTCGAGGCCGGCGAGCGTCGCAGTGGCGATCGCACCATGGGGATCGAACAGACCCATCGCGATGCCCTCGATGACCGCGGCGTCGTAGTAGCCGCTGCCGCTGGCGAGCTCCTCCGCGTTCGACACCAGCGCGCCGTCGGCATCGACCAGCCGCGTTGCGATCGCGGCCCGCAGCGCGATGCCGGCCTCGCGGTAGCTCTGCGCACGCGCGTCATCGCCGACCAGCTCGGCCAGCCGCGCCGCATCGCACAGCCCGCGGGCGGCCGTGAGGTTGGTGTACGTCCAGTGACGCTGGCGACCGTTCCAGTGCGTCTCCCAGATCGACGAGTCGGGCCGCAGCAGGCCGGTGTCGGGCTCGACCAACGCGAGGATGACATCGGCCACGCGGGTGCTGACATCGTCCCAGTGATCCTCGGCGAGCGCGACGTCACCGGTGGCGTCGACGTAGTTCGCCAGCGCCCACAGGAACAGGCCGAAGCCGTCGAACTCGAGGTTGGGCCCGAAGTCGTTGAAGTCGGTTTCCTCGACGCCGAAGCCGAGGTAGCGCACCAGCGAGACGAGGTACGGCGGCATGTCGTAGCGCGACAGCTCCTGCCACTGCGCGAAGCGACCCGACTCGGCACCGAGGTAGAATTCGAGGCCCGCGCGCGCCTGCGCCGACATCCCGAGGCTCGCCATCGCCGAGATCGCGTAGGCGCCGTCGCGGATCCAGGCGTAGGTCCAGTTGCCGGGCGGCAGGCTCGCCAGCACCGCACCGTGGCCGTGATGCTCCACCACCGCGGGCAGCTGCGCCGGCGCCTCGATGCTCGGCAAGCGGGTACGACGGGGCACGCCGTCCTGGTCGAGCCACTCCCGCAGGTACGCCTCGTGCTCGGCCACCTGGCCCATGCGCAGCATGGCGATCGACTGCCGCAGCGCCTCGGTCTGGTACGCATCGGCCGACGGCCACACGATGGTGTCGTGCAGCGCAGCCCACTGCGCGCGCTCGTCCGCGAGGATCGACGCCGGATCGCGATCGGCGATCCACGCGTCCAGCCAGGTCTCGACCGCGTCGCCCGCGAACGGATCGCCGCTGTGCCCGACCGCGACGCCGACCCACGCCTCTTCGCCGGGCGAGAGCGTACCGAGGCCGAACTGCCACGCGCCCACCGCATCGTCGACCGCGCCGGGCGACGGCGCGTTGTCGCCGAGATCGCCACCAGCGATGACCTGCGCGTAGGGGTTCTGTGCTGGCGCAGTGCCGAAGTGCGCCGCGGGTGCGAGCGCGCGCACGACCACCGCGCCGGCGAAGCCGCGCTCGCGGAAGCTGGCGACACCACCGGCGACGTCGTGGGTGAGGGTCTCGCCGTTGGCCGCGAGATCCTCGCCGACCTCCCAGGGCGATCCGGGACGACCAAAGCCGAGGTGGAAGTTGTGCAGCGAGAACGCCTGCACCGCCGGCGCATCGATGTCGCCGTCGTTGCGCACGCGCAGCAGCATCACGAAGCCGGCGTGGGGCAGATCCATCGGCGTGAACGCGTAGGTCGTCGCCGACAGCGCGCCGAAGCTCTGTGCCAGCGTGACGACCCCGGTGCCGCCCACCTCGTCGTCGACGACGCCGAGATAGCCGCTGGCGTCGAGATCGATCGCAGCGTCGGGCAACCAGGTCGAGCCGTCGGGTCCACGCAATCCGAAGTAGGTGTCGAACAGGAGGTCGCGCGTGTGCACGGCCTGGAAGCCGGCGCCGTTCCAGATCTCCATGCCGTCGCCGTCCAGCTCGAACTCCTCGGTCGCGTAGAGGTGCTCGCGGAACTGCTGCACCCTGCGCGCACCATTGGCGAGATCCACGACGATCGCGGCGTGGCCGTTGCTGCTCGGCAACGCAAAGCGCGTCCGCTGCACCGAGACCTGCGCCCGAGCAGGGCCCGCGAGAGCGACGACAATCATCACGGTCCCGAGTGCAAGCCCACGCGTCTTCACGGCGGCCACACTAGAGGGGGCCCCGAAAACCGGCAATCGAAACCTGGCCACGGCGAAGAAAGCCCCACGAACGAGGTCTCAAGGGCACTGGCGGGCATGCCGCCGTAACTCTCAGATGAACCACGCCATGGCGCGGGTCCGCGCCTCCCACGGTGGCATATGATCACCGAGGCCGTAGCATCGCTCCAAGCACACCTCTGGATGGTGACCGAGCAACATACCGCCCTCGAGCACGACTCGATGGTCACCGAGAACGCCGAGCTCAGTGAGCGGCGCGCCGTCTCGGATGACCTCGTGCCCCGCGGCACCGCGATCGGTCGCTACATCGTCGTGGGCGTCGCCGGCCACGGCGGCATGGGCGTGGTCTACCGCGGCTATGACCCCGAGCTGCAACGCGAGATCGCGCTCAAGCTGCTCCGGGGTCCCAGCCGTCGTCACGGCGCCGCCGAGGCCCGCCTGCGCCGCGAGGCCCAGGCGATGGCGCGAATCTCCCATCCGAACGTGCTGCCGGTCTACGACGTCGGCACCTACGACGGGCACGTGTGGATCGCGATGGAGTTCCTCGCCGCCGACACGCTCGGCGATTGGTTGGAGGCCCAGCGACGAACCCCGGCGGAGATCGTCGCGATGTTCGTGCAGGCAGGCCGGGGGCTCGCGGCGGCCCATGCGGTCGGTCTGATCCATCGCGACTTCAAGCCACAGAACGTCCTCGTCGGCGCCGACGGCCGCCCACGGGTGATGGACTTCGGGCTCGCACGCGTCGATGCGGCCGACACCGATGGCGGCATCGACGAACCAACGCCCGGGTTCGTCGGCGAACACGCCACTCAGCTCACGGCCGCGGGCAGCGTGGTCGGCACGCCGCGCTACATGGCGCCCGAGCAGCACTACGCCAAGCCGATGGACGCGCGGGCCGATCAGTTCAGCTTCTGCGTGGCTTTGTACGAGGCGCTCTATCGCGTGCGGGCGTTCGGCGGCGACAACCTGCCCGACCTCGCACTGCGCAAGCACACCGGCGAGATCGAGATCGGCACCGACGATGGCGACGTACCTGCAGCGGTCGGCAAGCTGCTGCGGCGAGGCATGGCGGGCGATCCCGACGACCGCTTCCCGAGCATGGACGCGTTGCTCGAGGCGCTCGCGCCCACCATCCACGGCGGCGGGCGAAGGCGGCCGTGGTTGTTGCTGGCGGTCGGCGGTGCGGCGGTCGTGGGTACCACCGGTGTCGCGCTCATGCTGGCGCGCGAGCGCCCGTGCCAGGACGCGCAGCGCAAGCTCGCGGGCGTCTGGGACGCCGCGCGCCGCGAGGAGATCCGCGGCGCCTTCGAGGGCACCGGGGTCTCGTACGCCACCGACACGGTCGACCGCGTCGAGCAGCAGCTCGATCGCTATGGCCACGCCTGGGTCGAGGCGCACGACGCCGCGTGTGCGGCCACGAAGATCCACGGCGAGCAGTCGGCTGCGCTGCTCGACCTCCGCGTCGCTTGCTACGACCGCCTCCGCGGCGACCTCCAGGCGCTGGTGGATGTGTTCGCCCAGGCCGATCCCGCGACGGTCGAGAAGGCCGTGCGCGCCGCCCACGGCCTGCGGGAGATCGACGAGTGCAACGCCAGCGCGGAGTTGTTGTCGCTCGCGCCGGCCCCCTCCGACGAGGCCTCGCGCGCCGAGATCGCGGAGATCGAGGCGGGCATCGCCCGCGCCCGCGCCCTCGGTGCGGCTGGCAAGGCCCACGCGGCGGTCGAGGTGTTGGAGCCGCTGGTCCCGCGCGCTCGCGCGCTCGCTCACCGCCCGCTCGAAGCGCGCACGCTCGAAGCGTGGTCGGATGCGCTCGGCGACGATGGCCAGCTCGAGCGCGGCCGCGAGGAGGCCATCGCGGCGCTCGCCGCCGCGCTCGCCGGACACGCGACCCGCACGGCCGCCGAGGTCGTGCTGTCGCTGCAGTTCATCGAGGGCTACGACCTCCAACACACCGCGCCATCGCGCGAGTGGTACCGACTCGGTCAGTCGCTGGTCGAAGCGCTCGGGGGCGACGAGCGCATGAGCATCGCCCTCGACAACGCCGAGGCGATCGTGTGTGCCATCGACGGCGACTTCGAACGCTCGCAGCGCCTGTTCGACGACATCCTCGGCCGGCTGCGTGCCGGCGCGCCCGACGACCCCAAGCTCGCGGTGTTGGTCGGCAATGCCGGCGCACTCATGGCCACGCGCGGTCAGTACCCGGCCGCGCGTCGCTATCTCGACGAGGCGCTCGGGCTGTACCGTGACCGTTTCGGCAGCGATCACCCCGACCTGTTGCGCATCGAAGCCAACCTCGGCGCCGTCGATCTCTTCGAGGGCCACGTGCCCGAATCACTCGCGCGCCTGCAGGACGTCGCCGATCGTCAAGAGCGCATCCTCGGGCCCGAGCACCCCGAGTTCGCCAACACCCTCAACAACCTCGCGAACGCGCTGCGCCAGGCAGGCCGGCCCGACGAGGCCATCGCGCTGCACCGCCGCGTGCTGGCCATCCGTGAGCACGTGCAGGGCTCCCGCTCCGCCGCCGTCGCGCAGACCCTCGACAACCTCTCGATCGCGCTGCGACGCAAGGGCGAACTCGCGGAGTCCCGTTCGACACACGAGCGGGCCAAGGCGATCCGAGAAGAGGTGCTACCGCCGGATCATCCCGACCGGGCCGCGAGCGCCCTCAGTGAGGCCGAGCTGTGCGCCGCCGAGCGGAACTGGGTCTGCGCCATGCCGGCGTTCGAGCGGGCGCTGACGTTGCGGCGAAAGATCCTCGGGCCGAACCACGTCATGGTGGTGTCGACGTTGTCGGCACGCGCCGACGCGCGCATCGAGCAGGGCGACACCAAGGGTGCGATCGATGACCTCGAGCAGGCCGTCGCCAGCGGGGTCGCCGGTGGCGTCAGCCCGCGCGTGGTCGGGTTGGTTCGCTTCCAGCTGGCCAAGCTCGTCGGCGACCCCGCCCGGGCGCGCCAGCTCGCCGAGCAAGCACGCGAAGCCTACGCCGCGCTCGAGGTCCACGACCGCGTGGCCGAGATCGACGCATGGCTGTCGGCCCATGCGAGCGCAGCCCCGCGCCGCAGCCACTGATCGAACGGCCATCGGGGCGGTTCCCCGCGAAGGACCGGCTCGGGGCCCTGCGAAGGAGCGATCCGCCGTCGTACACTCGCTGCCGCCGCGCGAGACGACAACGCCGGCGGAGTAGCACTGCGATGAAAGTGAAGCAGGACGCGGCGTACCGTGCGTACATCTCTGGCCTCGAGCGCACCGAGGCGGTGCGCATCAAGGATGTCCGCGAGCAACCCGTCGTCGTCGGCGGGCGCACCACCATCCGCATGTTCGTCGGCGAAGGCGATCGCGGCCACCCGCGCATGCTGACCGCGATGCCGCCCGCGACCGACGCGAATCCCCCCGCGCTGGAGTTCGATCCGCCGACGATCCCGACGAACGTCGACGAGCTCCGCGCTGCGCTCACGCAGGTGCTCGGCAAGCACCGCAAGGCGCTCGACCCCGAAGCGCTGCGGGGCCTGCCGGAGGAGGGCCGCCGCTACGCACGCAACAGCATCATCGCGCAGCGACGCCTGCAGTTCTTCGCCAACGCCCGCAGTGCGCTGGCGGCGTGGGTGAAGGCGCGCAAGTTCCCCCGCAACCAACAAGGCGCCGGTCTGCGTGCGATCCGCGAGCTCGAGGACGCCAGCTTCGTGGGCGTGATCGAGTTCGACGACGAGGACACCGATACCTACCACTCGTACAACCACGATGCGGCCTTCGTGCACTACCTCGAGCAGATGCTCGCGGGGCTTCCGCTCGACGGCACGCCCGCGATGGCGGTGCTGTCGCCGGCGTCACAGGAGTCGGTGCGCCGCCAACGAGCGCAGGCGACCGCCCACCTCGACGCGATCATGCGCTCGAAGTACGTCTTCGAGCCTGCGCTCGATGAGCGCGACGTCGAGCAGGGAGTCGGTGCGCTGCTCATCGACCGAGAGACCCGGATGATCGCGTCGGTGGTGCCCGCTGGCGATCCTCTGGTGCCGGAGTACGAGGTGCTGCGCGTCGACCCGGCCTCGCGCCATCGCCACGCCGGCGCCTGGATCTACCGCGATGGCGACACCCTGCGCCTGCAGGACGGGACCAAGGTCAGCGTCGACGACGACCTCGTCCGCAGCGCCAAGCGTGATGCGGAGCAGCTGACCTTCATGCGCGCACCGAAGGACAAGCGTTTGCGGCGGGACGTCGCGCTCGACTGGGACGGCGACGGCATCGTCTCCACCGAGCCCATCGAGTGGGTGTCGTGGGCCGGCCACTGCGACGTCAAGGGCGTGATGGAAGCGCTCGGCCTCGCGCTGCGCGAGCAGCCCACGCTCAGCGAGTACCGCGCCGACACCGGCGCCACCGAGACCTACGACCGCAGTCTCCTGCTGGAGATGGTCGCCAGCGTGATCGAGCTCGGCTCCGACTACCGATCACTCGACGGCACCGACGAGGGGCAGACCGGCGAGAGTTGGTTCGGCGGCGCACGCAACGACAGTCGCAGCGATCAGCTCGCGTTCGCGACCAAGACCGGACGCGCCTTCACGTGGCCACCGCGCAGCCGCGGCGACGCGTTCGAGGTCGTCGGCCTGCAGCTCGACGGCACCAAGGTGCGCGACCTGGACGGCGCGTTCGGTCGCTTCCTGCCCGACCTCGCCAAGGTCGACTTCGCCGACAATCCCCGCTTCGTGCGCACGCGCGACGGCGATGCCAACGAGATCGACGTCACCGACGGCGTCATCCAGGCCGAGATCGATCTCTACCAGCTCGATCGGACCGGTGAGATCGAGCGGGTCCGCAAGCGCATCACCCTCGACCTGCGGGCCGGCGCGAAGGGCCCCGAAGACGGCATGTTCCTGCTGGGGTCGCAGGTCGCCGACGCCGGCGAGCGGCGCATCACGAAGGTGTTCTACGACCCGCGCGACCGTAGCATCGTCAAGCGCGACGAGTGGGCCGAGCACAGCGGCCGTCGCGTGCGCGTGCGGATCTCCGCCGACGAGCACCGCGTGGCGCTGGCGGCCAAGCGCAACGTGACGCTGACGCGAGAGGCCCGCTACGACGATCCCGGCATGTACCAGACGCTGCTCGATCATGCGCTGCGCAAGGGCCAGCCGATCTGCGCCGACACCGACGAACGCGCGCCGGTGTGGAACGGCATGGTCACGCGCCTCGAGGTCGAGCGGGTCGCCATCAACGACGCTGCCGGCGTCGAGCAGTGGCGGATCACGATCGACGCTCGGTTCGGTCAGGCCCAGCTCGAGTACCTCATGCGGCGCGGCGACGACGGCGAGCCCGCGGCGTGGTGCCCGGTACGGCGGGCCAACGCGCAGCTGGGCTGGCCCGATTTCCTGTGGCAGGACCTGCCCGACATCGCCAGCAAGGCACTGGTCGACGGCCGCTGGATGGTGAACACCACCATGTTCGACCGCGGCATGATCACCGTCGAGCGCGATCGATCCGTCGAAGGTGGCTTCTACGTCCACGACGATCACGTGAAGAACGTCTACGAGCTCGTGTGGTGCACGCTCTCCGGTCACCACTGGACCATCATCCACGACGGCAAGCGCCATGGCTTCACCGACAAGCGCGCGTGGACGGACGCTCGCAAGGAGCTGGAGCGTCTACGCAAGGCGCTCGCGTTCGCCGAGTGACGCCGGTGGCCGGCGCGGCGTGGCTCGCCCGACGCCGTCGGTCGAATGACCGACGCGCGCGAGGGGCCACGCACGCGATGCAACGTACGGCACCGCCGCGGCATCGCCTGCTCGCATTCCGGGAGCCCTGACGAAGCAAATCACGCACGAGGATGCGCGGTTGGTGTTGTCGGCGACGAACAAACCTTTGGCGGGCATCCGCCGCATCGTGCGATACCGGAGCAGGGGATCCGCGATGGCACGAACAGCACGTCCGAGCGCAGCCGCGATCGCGCTCGCGATCACCTCCATCGCGAGCGTCGGGTGCTACGCCGGCATCGCGAACCCGGCCGGGGCGGGCGATGCCGCGGGAACTGCCGACGACGCCGGCGCCGACGCGGGCACCGACGACAGCGCCACCGGTGGAGAGCCGGGCTGCGAGGCCGCCGTTCCTCGCTTTGCCGCCCGCGTGCCCGACCGCCACGTGGCCAACGCCGTCGCGAGTCTCCTGGGTGTCGCGCGTCCGGAACTCGCGACGATCCCCGGCGACGCGGAACGCTTCGTGCCCGACCAGCCGTCCGCGGTGACCGGTGCGGTCGCGAGCAAGTTCCAGGTCATGGCCGAGGCCGCTGCCGCGGAGGCCACAGTCGCGGGTGCGCCGTGGACCGCCTGCGAGGGCGAGCTCTCGGCCTGTGCCGACGCCAATCTCGACGAGCTGGCTTCGCGCGCGTTCCGTCGCGCGGCCACGACCGCGGAGCTCGAGGGTCTGCACGCGGTCTACGACGAGGGCGTGAGCATCGGCGGCGACCATGCCTCGGGCATGCGGCTGGCAATCGAGGCCATCTTGCAGTCGCCGTCGTTCCTCTACGAGATCGAGGCACCGGCCACGCAAGGCGATCGCTATGATCTCGACGCCGAGCAATTCGCCGGACGCCTCGCGCTGTTCCTGACCGACACCGTTGCCGACCACGAGCTGTGGCGAGCCGCCCGTGATGGCGAGCTCGAGTCCGACGAGCAGATCGCGAGTCAGGTCGATCGCCTGCTGGCGACGCCGGCCGGCGCGCAGCAGCTCCGCGTCGCGTACGGCCGCTTCTTCGACCTGCACCGCATCTCCGAGCTGACCAAGCACGACGTCGACTCGGCCCTGTTCGCGGCCATGCGGGTCGAATCCGAGGCGCTGGTCGACACGGTGCTGTCGCGCCCGGGTGGATCGTTGACCGACCTGTTGATGTCGCGCGAAGCCACCGTCGAGGACGCCGCGCTCGCCGAGCTCTACGGCGTCGCCGTCACACCGGCGGGCCAGACCGTCGAGCTGCCGGCGACCGAGCGCGCCGGTCTGCTGACGCGCGCGGGCCTGATGGCGCTCGAGTCCAGCGCCGACGAGTCGTCGGTGATCCACCGCGGCCTGCTCGTCACGCGCAATCTCCTGTGCGTCTCGCCACCGCCGCCCACCGCCGACAACGTCGCGCAGGGCCAGGAGATCAACGGCATGTACGAGACCGAACGCGAGCGCATGTTGGTGCGCGCGAGCACGAGTCCGTGCGCCGGTTGCCACCGCCTGTTCGATCCGTTGGGGGTCGCGTTCGAGCACTACGATCGCGTGGGCCGCTACCGCGACGAGATCGAGACCTCGATGGGGCCGGTGGCGATCGACAGCGCGTGGGACCTCGACCTGGCCGACGTGCAGGCCCACGTCGACGACGCGCTGCAGCTGTCTGCCGAGCTCGCGGCCAGCGAGACGGTGCACGCGTGCGTGACCGAGAGGTTCGTCGGCTACGCGCTCGGACGCAGCCTCGAGCAGGCCGACCGCTGCGTCATCGAGCCGCTCGCGGCCGAGTTCGATGCCTCGGGCGGAGACCTCGCGGGCTTGCTCCGCGCCATCGCACTGTGGCCGGGCCTGCGCCAGCGCACCGGAGGTGAGCCATGACCGTGATTCTCGACGCGCTCCGCAGCTTCCGCCGCGATCGCCGGTGGTTCTTGAAGGTCGCCGGTGGCTCGAGCGTGCTCGCGTACTGGCTCGCCGAATCGATCGGCCGCGCCGAGATCCCGGCGGGCCCGAAGCGGCTGGTGGTGGTGTCGCGCCCCAACGGATCGATCGACGAGAACTGGCTCGTCGGTGACACCCGCGGGACGATCCTGCAGCCGTTCGACGGCGTGTGGGATCGCGCGGTCGCGCTGCGCAACGTGAACGTCGAGGCGACCGTGCAGACCGACGGCGACCCCCACGGTCTCGGCTCGATCACCCTCATGACCGGTGCGCCGCGCGGTGGCGCGATGCTGCCGGGCAACGACAGCTACTGGAACACGCAGGAGTCCCTCGATCAGCGACTGTCACGGGATGCGCCCGCGCTGTCGGGACGACCGATTGGCTCACTGCAGCTCGGCGGTTGGAATGCCGGGCCCGCCGGCGACGAGCCCTCGCGCGCGCTGTCGTTCCTGGGCGCCGCGAGCCCGCTTTACCCCGAGACGAATCCCACCGCCGCCTTCGATCGGCTGTTCGCCGACCTCGACCCCGACGCGAACGGCCAACCGAGCGCGCGCGTGCGTGGGCGTCGGAGCGTGCTCGACTTCGTGCGCGGCGATCTCACGCGGGTGCGCGCCCAGGTACCGGCCGAGCGACGGCCGGATCTCGACGCCCACGAGGATGCGATTCGCGAGCTCGAGATGCAGCTCGACGGCGTGTTGCCGAGCTGCTCACCGCCGATGCTCCCCGACGGCTTCGGCGACGCCGCCGGCTCGGCCGATGCGCTCGCGGCGATTGGTGAGGCGATGTTCGCGATCATCGTCGCCGCGTTCCGCTGCGATCTCACCCGCACGGTGACCTTCATGTGGGCCGGCAACGCGGCGGACAACCATCTGTCACCGGTCAACGGCTCGAACCACCACGATCTCTCGCACCAGAACGACCGCGCCGGCCTGACGACCATCGACCGCTGGTACTCCGAGCAGACCGCCAAGCTCATCGCCGCCCTCCGCGACGCCGACGATCCCGTGGTCGGTGGCGCGCTGCTCGACAACACGCTCGTGTGGTACGTCAGCGAGATCGCCCAGGGTGTCGATCACCGCCACACCAACATGCCGTTCGTGCTCTTCGGGGGTGACGGCGTCGGCCTCACCAACCGCGGCATCGTGTTCGACGGTGGCGGTCGCAACAGCAACGATGTCTGGCGCTCGATCGCCCCGGTGATGGGCATCGCGCTCGACGATCTCGTCGAGCCCTCCACGGGGCCGATCCCGGGGCTGTTCGACACCTGACGACGCTCGCGCCTACAGATCCAGCGCGCCGTCGAAGACCCCGTAGCCACCCGGGATGAAGAAGTCCGCGCCGGGCTCGAGCCCGAACGCGCGGATGACCGTCGCCGCGATGTCCTGCGAGGTCGGCGGTCGCACGCTGGTCTCGCCAGACTCCTCGATGAGGCCCACCGGCGCGCCCAACGGCGAGCCGACCGCAGCCTCGTCGTAACCACCGAGCATCTGATTGCCGCGCACGCTGCCGCCCACGAGGATGCCGCAGGTGGCGGGATGGTGATCGGTGCCGTCCTCGCCGCTGCGGGCGAATGTCCGACCGAAGTCGCTGTAGATGTAGACGAGCGTCTCGTCCAGGAGGCTGCCGTTGCCGGAGCTCGCGGGTGTCAGCTGCATCTCGTTCAACATCTGTCCGATGGCCTCGAACGCGATGCGAAGGTGGCTGGTCTGCGCGCGTGCGCCACCCGAGAAGTGCACGTCGAAGCTGAAGTTGGTGATGCTGGTGGCGCGCACGGTCAGGCTGGTGACGAGGTCCGACTTGAGCAAGCGCAGCGCGAAGTCGAAATCGGCGCAGGAGCGGATGGGGCCGCATGAATCCGCCGAGCCGATGCACGCCGTCGCCATCGCGCCGCCGGAGTAGAGCGCGTCGTCGGCGAGATGCTCGAACCCCACGGTGTTGTCGAGCGCGGTCAGGACGTCGCGCGCGATCGTCTTGCTGACGCCGACGTTCATGTCGTACAGCTGGGCGTACAGCGCATCGCTGCCGCTGCTCGAGGCGCCCTTGCGAGCGCGGATCGCCGACAGCACCAGGTCATCGGTGCGCGTCAGCGGCAGGGTGCCGTCGGCGGGCTGCCCGTTGCAGTCGAGCGCGGGCACGTTGGTGCGCTCGCGCAGGCCCGCCCACGCACCGTCGCGGCGATCGGAGATGGTCGACTCGACCATCGCAAGACTCGACAACCCGTACGGCGACGCGGTCGATGGCAGCTCGCCCGACAACGGCGGCGTGCCGCCGAGGAACGCATTGGGTACCGGCCGGTCGGGGAAGTACGTCGACATGTAATTGGCCACCACCGCCTGCACCGACGGCGCGCGGAAGGTCGAGCCCGCGACCCCGCACATGCTCGCAACGATGCCGCTGGCATGGGACGCGGTGCCCTGATCGGCGCCGACCAGCACGCACGCTCGCTCGTACAGGCGGTACTTGGGATCGACCCACGAGTAGCCCCATGGTCGAAAGGTCTGCGTGCCACCGGACAGTGGGTTGCTGCCGGTGGTGTCGGCCGGGTCCGCGTCGTTCCAGAACACCGGGCCGCAGATCTTCCGCACCGTCGAGGTCGATCCCAGATCGGGCTGGCTGCCGTCGAAGCAGCGCACCATCTGCTTCGAGTAGCCGAAGGGGTGGATGCCACCCTCGGGCGGGCGGATCAGCTTGTCGATGCCCGCACCGCTGAACGGCGCGAAGATGTGCTCCCAGTTGCAGCCACCGTCCAGCCAGATGCACAGCAGCTTGGTGGGGCCGTTCGGGCTCGGCCCGGCCTTGGCCGAGCGGATGCCGAAACGCTGCAGCAACGCCAGCTGCAGCGCGCCGAGCGAGCCCAGGAGGAGGTTTCTGCGGGTGGTCTTCATCGGGTGCTCCATGGTGCGGTAGTGCGGAACCGTGTCGTCGCGCGGCGCAAGGCGTCAGTAGAAGACCCAGTCGGGGTGACGGATGAAGTACGAGCACGTGCCGATCCACGCGGTACGGCTGTCGGCTCCGGTCTCGAGCGGCACGAACAGCTCGTCGAACACGCGATCGACCTCCGCGGGCTCGGCCGGCGCGGCATGGAAGTGCAGGAACCACCGCGTGATCACGGCCTTCACCGCGGCCGCGTCGGCGCTTCCGGTCGAGCTGGTGGCGCCGCCATCGAAGAGCGCGGTGTTGTCGGCTTTGTCGATGGCCATCGCGCACCACCGCTGGGAGACCTGCGCGAGCGTGCCGGCGAAGCTCGGCGACAGCGTGGGGTCGGCCTTGCGCTGGTACATCGCCGAGCCACCGCCCAGCGAGGCGAAGCGCTCGACCGGCAGCGACTCGAAGGGCGCCGGGATCGCCTCCGCCGAGCTCATCGGATACTTCTCGTCGCCCTGCGCGGTCTTGTGGGGCACCGAGTAGTTGCTCGCAGGCGAGAAGAAGTCGTCTTCGCCCAGGCCGAGCTGCTGGTAGAGCGAGCGTTGGATCTCGGGGGCCGACATCCGCGTGATGCGTGGCGCGCTCGCCAGCGGATTCGGGTCCTTCGCGTGGTCCCCGAGCTCGGTCACCCACGCGCGGATGTCGGCCATGTCGAGCTCGTAGAGCCCCGCGTCCACGAGATCGGCGTAGGTCGGCCCGCCCGGGGGCATCTGCGTGAACGCGCCGTCACCCTTGCCCTCGAGCAGCTTCACCAGCGGGCTGCCGTCGGGATCGCCAGCGGTGACGACCGCGGGGTCGTAGGCCACCAGCGCCTCGAAGGACTCGATCGACGCGAAGTACCCGCGCGCGCCAGTGATATGGCAGCCCTCGCACGCGGGCTTGAGGCCCTCGAAGATGATGAGGTTCTGCTCGCGCTCGTCGGGCGAGGGGCCGTCTGCGCAGCGGGCCTGCGAGGGCACCGCGCCGGCGTGATCGCAGCCGATGGCGGGCGACGCCAGCACGATCCACGAGATCGCCAGCAGTGTCGTGTGGCGTGACATCAGCGGCCCCTCCGGAACGAGTCGCTCTTGGTCAGCGACTGGATGAACGTTCGCACCACGCGATCGCCGGCGACGAACTCCTGTGTGAGCGCCTCGAGGTAGCCCGACTCGAGGGCGGGATCGATGTCGCGGCCGATCACACGCTCGTGCAGGCGTCGCACGACGCAGCGATCGAACGCGCCCGCCGCGACGATCATCTTCGCGAAGCCGAGCGGGCCCACGGTGCCATCACTGGTCTGCCCGAGCAGGGTCTCGTCGGGCGGCAGGTAGTCGAGGAACAACACGTTGGGGTCGGCCTCGGCCTCGGCCGCGCTCACCGGCGTCATCAACGTGTCGGGCGCGTACCACTTGTTCCACTGCGCGAACGGTTCGGCGTGATACGGGTAGTCGCCGGTGCGCCACACCGGGTCGAACTGCCAGCGTTCACCGACGCCAGGCATGTAGTAGTGCGCGCCGAATCCCTCGAACGCGGCGCCGGCCTTGGCGTAGCGCTTGAAGTGCAGCGCGGCCGGGTCGATGCGTCGATGGCAGTTCTGACACGGGCCCTCGCGACCCGGATCGCTGACGTAGGGGTTGAACTCGACGCCGGCGGCGGGCGGCAACAGCTGCTCGCACGCAAGCACCTCGAGCGCCCGCGCGGCCCGAAGCCGTTCGCGTGGATAGGTGGCGAGGAAGCCGATCGAGGTCAACATGCCCGCCGCGGGGATGCCCTGCGACGGCCCCGCGTCGTCTCGCGGATCGTAGTGATAGCTGCGATCGGCCAAGAAGAACGGGTTGCGGTCCGGCACCTGGTACTCGCGCCACGCCTTGGGATCGCCCGCCTCGTGCAGCGGGTCGACCGGCTCGCCGGCGTAGTCGGCGGGCCGCCACCAGCGGGTGTCGTCGGCGAGCTCGTTGCGACCACCGGCGATCCCCTGCACGACGTACGCGACCTGCACCTCGGTGGGGCCCACCGAGTAGGTGCCGAGCACGAGGTCGGTCGCAGGCCGGTCGTGCCACACCAGATGCGCGAACAGTCGCGCCGGCTCCTCTGCGAGCAGGCGGCGTTGTCCGTCGGGGTTGCCCTCGAGATAGGCACCGTAGCCGGGGTAGGTGCCGGGATCGAGCCAGCACGAGCTCGCATGGGGCCCGCACCCGCAGCTGCCCGCGGCCTGGTTGCCATCGCTGCACACGATCTCGATGGGGTTGCCGTTGGAGTAGCCGGTGCCGGTGTCCGAGGTGTTCGCGGCGTTGCCGACGAGGGTCACCATCGCGCCGGGGGCCCACCACGCCTCGATCGTGAGTGACGGTGAACCGGCATCGCACGCGCCCTCGTCGAGGTTGTAGTCGTTGCGCCAGTAGTGCAGCGCGCCCGCGTGTGCGGTGCCGTCTTCACAGGGCGCCAGCACCCGCTGCTGCTTCGGCCCGTACTCCGGCGCATCGGCCGTGCGATCGATGAAGCGGACGTTGAGCCACGCCTTCGCCATCTCGAAGGTGATCTCGTAGAACCGCTCGTCCTCGAGCGCGTCGGCGACGAAGGCATCCACCGCGGCGAGCTGCGCGGCCTCGTCGTCCAGCGCGACGATCGCCTCGAGCTGTGCATCGGTGGGTGGCACCCCGAGCAACGCGAGGCTCGCCCGTCGCAACAAGCGCGGCGCTGGCAGCACGTCGTCGAGCGGTTCGACGCCTCCGGTGGAGTCGTCCGGCGCGTCGCCGGTCTCGGCGCACGGACCCGCGGAGCTGTCTCCGCTGGCACCGCTGTCACCGTCGGCGCTCGCGGTGCCATCGGCGTGGGCACGCGAACCATCGCAGCTGCCACAGGCCGAAAGCGGCAGCAGGGCCGCCGCGAGCAGCCATTCCTTCGAGGTCGTTCGAGATCGCTGCATGCGGATGCCCTCGGGCATCGACAGCAGTCGCACCGCGCCGCAGAAATGGCTCACGCCATCGCAGCTGGGGGCCGCAGGCCGCGGGTGCGGCGTGCAGACCTCCGCTCGTGCCGCGATCAACCCGCCGGTGGATCACAGGCCTCGAGCGCGATCACCACGGGCTCGGTCGCCTCGCACTCGTCCTCGTGCAGCACCACGCGCACCTCGATGGTGTCGTAGTCCGCCGTATCGACCACGACCTCGAGGAGATCCGAGGTCGCGCCCGCTGCCAACACGTCGGTGAACGGCACCGTGTCGAGCAGCGCGCCGCCCTGCCCGTCGACGCCACGCACCTCGAGATCGGCGCCCTGCTGCAGCGCCGCTGCGCCGGCGTTGCCGAGCTGGATCCATACCGTTCGCTCGGTCCCGACACAGCTCGAGCACGTCGCGGCGTCGAGCACGACGTCGGGTTGGGCCAACCCGTCGTTGGGATAGAGGTCGCCGGCGCGGAACGAGTTGTGATCGAGCCAGCTCGCCGTCGGTGCCAGCGGTACGCCACCGTCGTCGTCGATGTGCGAGATGTGATAGGCGTGCTGGTTCCACAGGCCCCGCGCGGGCCGCCACGAGTTGTTGGCGTCGGCGACGACGGTGACGCCGGCGTAGTTGGCTTGGTAGTGCTCGTGGACCACGACGATCTCGGCGTGTCCATCGTTGTCGAGGTCGGCAACCACCGGGTACTCGAGGCGCGTGCCGCTCGAGTGGCCATCGAACTCGAGCTTCACGGTGCCATCGTTGCCGGAGAACACCCACAGCCGCCGCTCGTCGGCGTAGACGATCTCCGAGATGCCGTCGCCCTCGAAGTCGAAGACCGACGAACCGGTCACGCCCGACGAGAGGTCTTGCGTGGTGCGGGTCCACAGCAGGCTCCCGTCGTCGTCGAACACCGAGTAGGCGCTCGACGAGGCCACGCCGACCTCCGGCCGTCCGTCGCCGTCGAAGTCCGCGACCGTCGGCGGGCCGCCGGCGGAGGTCGGCAGCGCGGTGTTCCAACGCAACGCGCCGTCCAGTGACTCGTGGATGGCGACGTGGCCCGCACGCACGACCACGATCTCCGGCACGCCGTCGAGATCGAAGTCGGCGATGGCCGGGTAGCCGTCACCATCGCCGATGTGCCAGACATCGGTGCCATCCATGCGATAGAGCGCGTTGCCGACCACGACCTCCTGCATGCCGTCGCCGTCGACATCGGCGGGGAACGACAGACTCGCGTCACCGTTGTGCGAGCCCCAGCCGTACGCGCCGGTGGCCAGCAGGGTCCCGTTGGCATCGAGGATCGCTCGACCCATCACGATCTCGGTCCAGCCATCGCCGTTCATGTCACCGAACGCCGGCGTCGAGTCGTTCGGCGACACATGACCCGCCAGCGACGGCCCCATCCACTTGACGGTGCCGTCGTGCTCGAACGCAATCGGGGTGCCGTTGCTGGTGCCACCGTTGATGCCGACGATCTCGACGATGCCGTCGTTGTCGATGTCGGCGGCCGCCAGCCCATCGGCGCGCCCGAAGCCCTGCGCGACCGCATCGAGCACCGGGGTGCCGTCGTCGCCGGAGAGGCCCCGCAGATAGCCGCCGCCATAGGTGAGCGCGAGTACGTCGGGAGTGTCGCGATGATCGATGAAGCCATCGCCGTCGTCGTCGGTGAGCTGCAGCACCAGCGGCGTCATGGCGCTCTCGGACGATCCCGGCCCGACCGCCCACGACGACACCGACCACTTCACGATCGGATCGAAGGTCCCGATCACCGGCGCCGCGGCGCAGCTCGGATCGATCGCGACCTGCAGCGGCGGCGGCTGTTGCTCTGCGCAGCTGCTGGGGCCCAGGCCGTCATCGGCGGCGCCGAGATCGACCGCCAGCGTCGGGTCGCCGCCACTGTCCTGCGCGACGCCGCCGTCGGACTCGCTGCCGCCCGTGCCGAGCGTGATCCCCCCCGTGTCGTTGTCTCCGGCATCGTGGGCCGACGGCGATGACGAACATCCCGCGCACAACACGAGGCCGAGCGTGGTCGCTCGTCCCATGGCACTCCCCCTCGATCGCGACAGACACTCGCGCAGGGGCGCAGCCAGGCCCGTTGCGCATCGCGGTCGCGGTGGTTCGAGCTATGGACACCCGCTCGCGCCCACATTTCCGGTCGGTGTGCTCGACAATCGCCAGTGCCGACTACGACGGCGGCGTGCTGGCGCGCAGTCGCTCGAGATCGTCGAGCATCGCGGCCACGAGCGCCTCGACCACGACGCGTCCCTTGTCGACGCGCGCCAGGGTCGCGTCGCCCCACACGCCCGAGCGCGACAGTGTGCCGGCCCCCCCGGGTTCGCGGTCGAAGCCGCGGCCCTGCTTCAGCGGCACCTCCCGCACGGCCTTGGACATGTCGACGCGATCGGGCGCGATGTAGAGGATCATCGAGGTCTCGATCTCGTCGGCATGGGAGCCGCGGGGTTGCTCGGCGACTGCGGCCTCGACCTCGCCCAGCGCCCGCGCGAGGTCCGTGAAGTGCAGCAGCACGCCCTCGTCGGCCAAGACGTCGGCGGCCTCGCGCAGCGGCCCGAGCGTCGAGATGCCGGTGTTTGCGATGTAGAACCGGCGTGGTCCGAACCGCGCCAGGGATCGGCAAGCATCGACGACGAGGTCACGCGCGACCTCGGGCCGCAGCGTGATCGAGCCGGGGTACTGCACGAACGCTGGATAGTGGTGATACGTGAGCATCGGCGCCACCACGACGTCTGCGGCCGCGAGCAGCCGCGCCTCGAAGTACGCCGCGAGCGTGCGATCGTTGTCGAGTCGCAGGTGCGGGCCGTGCTCCTTGCTCGCAGCCCCCAACGCGAACACCACCACCGTCTCGGGTCGAAGGGCCTGCTCGGCCTGCTGCCAGGTGAGATCGGCCAGCACGACGCCGCGGAGCTGCGGCTGCGTGATCGTGGGCACCGGCGTGTGCGGGGTGGCCGGGCAGCCCAGCATGGCCGCGGCCAGTGCGATCGTGGCGCGCTTCACCATGTGGATCCCTCAGCTCCCCGGCAACGGATGCTCACGCAACCATGTCTCGTAGCGCGTCAGTACGGGTACCGGCAGCTCCACGCTGTCCGCCACGACCGCACGCGCGTGCTCGACCTGCTCGCGCGCGGCCGCCAGCTCGCCGAGCTGCCACAGCGCCCGCCCCCGCTCGAACGCCAGCTGCGGGCGTGGCTCGCCGCCGCCGGCCTGCGCCGCCGCCTGCCTGCGCGCCGCCTCGTCGAGCAGCGACATCGCCTCCCGTGGTTGTCCAAGCTCGTTGCGCACCGTGGCGAGCTGGATCGTCACCAGTGTGAGATCGGCGTGCTCGGCTCCGAAGCGCTCGATCAAGGTCGCGCGGGCCCGCTCGAGCAGTGCTTGGGCGACCTCGAGGTGATGCGCGCGGATCTCGATGTTGGCGAGGTTGGCCCGGGCGTAGGCACCACCGACCTCACCGCGCGAGCCGGCCGCATCCCCGAGCTCGATCGCACGACCGAAGGCCTCGCGCGCGGCCTCGTCGAGCCCCGCATCGAAGTAGATGCCGCCCATGACGTTCAGCGCAATGCCGACCGAGGCATCGCGCGCACCGAAACGCAGGCCATTCATCGCCACGGCGAACTGCACGTCGAGATGGGCGAGGTCGAAGTAGCCCAGCGAGGCCCGCGCGCTGGCCCGCGTGATGCGGAGGTTCACCATCCAAGGATGGGCATGACCGAGCGCGCCCGCGATGATGGGTTCGGCGGCGGCGAGATCCGACAGCGCCATGCGGGTCTGCCCGGCATACAGGTGCGCGTGCGCCAGGTTGAGCAGCGACATCGCGACGTCCGGATGCCCCTCGCCGAGTCGCTCACGTCGCTTCGCGAGCGTCAGCTCGTGCATCTCGATGCCCTCGCTCAACCGCCCCAGGCGCACCAGATCGCTGCCGAGGTTGTTGCGCAGGTGGAGGATCGCACGCGAATCCGGGGCCTCGTTGGCCATGCGCACGGCCAGCGCCTGCTGCAGGTGCAGCACCGCCTCGCCGTCGGCGCCTTCGAGCTCGCGGACCTGCGCGGCGACCTCGTGCCATCGCGCGAGCTCCAGCGGCGGCAGCTCGGGCAGCCGCTGCATCACCGCTTCGGAGGCACGCAGCCACTCGCTCGCCGATGCGAGGTCGGAGCGCTCGCCGGCGTGGAGAAACGTCAAACGAAAGCCGGCCTGCATCGCCAATGGGTCGTCACCCGCGGCGGTGGCGGTGACGAAGGCATCGCGGTAGTCGGCATCGCCCGCGTCCAGGCGACCCCTGCGGGTGTCGACGAGACCCAGCACGAGGTAGGCGTTGGCGATCGCCCGTGCGTCGCCGGTGCGCTGCGCCTGCGCGAGCGCCTCGGTGGCGAGCATGCGCGCGTGCTCGTACTGGCCGGCGTCGGCGTAGACCCGTGCGCCCTCGATCTGCCCCAGCGCGGCCTCGAGCTGCTCGCGCTGCGCTGGCGTCCTCGAGCGCACCGAGCTCACCGAGGCCGGGTCCGGCGACTCGCAGGCGGCAATTGGTTCGAGCGTCTCGACCACGTCCAGCGATCGATGCACGACGTCGCGGCCACCCACGGACAACGCATCGACGGCCGCCAGCAGACCCGCGCGATTGCGTCGTAGACACGACGTGATGACGTCGACCCGAGTGGAGTCCAGCTCACCCGCCCGGCAGGTGCGCGCATGCAGCTCGCGCCACGCCTCGGCGTACTCGTCGAGTGCCTGCGTGACGGCAGCGGTGACACCCTCGCTCGCACGGGTACGCGCCGCAGCGAAGCTCTCGACCAACGCGCTGCGGCGCGGGCCGTCCCAGACTGCATCCAGTGGATCGACCTCGTCGATGCACCGATCCGCGCGCGGCTGCAACACGAACGCACCGGTGCCGACCAGCGCCACGGCGGCGAGGGCGAGCGGCCACCGCGGGCGCGATCGGGCGCGCAGCGCTCGCAGCAGCTCCGCGACCTCGTCGAGCGAGGCGAAGCGCTCGTCGGGCGCACGCGCGAGCCCGCGCCGCACCAACGCCAGCAGGCGAGGTGGCGGTGCCGCGCCCGGACCTCGCCACGGTCGCTCGTGCAGCTCGCCGCGCCACTTCGCGTGGGCGATGGCTTCGACGGTCCGCCCTTCGAACGGGCGCGCGCCGTAGAGCATCTCGAACAGCGTCACGAAGAACGCATACTGATCGGCCCGCGCATCGACGGCGCCGCCGAAGTGCTGCTCCGGCGCCATGTAGCCCGGCGTGCCCATGACCGCGCCCGTCCGCGTGAGTCGATCGCTCAGGCTGTCGGAGGAATCCAGCGCCGTCGATGGCGGCGCGTCCTGCTCGGCGGCGCCGCGCGAGAGCCCGAAGTCGAGCACCTTGCCGCGCCCACGGGCGTCGACGATGACGTTGTCGGGCTTGAAGTCGCGATGCACGATACGCGCGCGATGGGCCGCCGCGAGGCCCTCGGCAACACCGATGAGCACGTCGACGATCGCTTGCCACGGCCGAGCGGATGCGGCGACCCACTCGCGCAGGGTCCCGCCCGCGACCAGCTCCATCGCGAGGTAGACGCGGCCGTCGTCGGCCCGCCCGGCATCGAACACCGGCACCACGTTGGGGTGGGAGAGACGCGCGAGCGCCTGGGCCTCGCGCAGCAGTCGCTGGGCACCGGCCTCGCGACCGTCGGCGCCGGTGCGCCGCATCAGCTTGATGGCGACGCGTCGATCCAGATCGCGGTCGTACGCCGACACCACCACGCCCATCGCACCAGCGCCGAGCGTCGACAGCACGACGTAGCGCCCGATCGTGCGGCCCGCGACCGGCGCATCCGCGTCGCCTTCGCCGAGGCCCTCGACGAAGGTGGTCTCACCACCGCTGACGAGGTCCTGCGAGGGCTCCGGTGGCTCGCGCGGACCCATGACGGCTCATTGTACGCGGGCGAAGCTCGCGGTGAGAACCGGCTCGGCGCCGTCGAAGTCCAGCATCATCCGCAGCCCACGGCCCATCGTGTAGCCGCGGAAGACCTCGAGCTCGCGATCGATCTCACCGAAGGACGACAGCAGTCGACCGAGGTCGGGAATCTCGAGGTACGCCGACGGTCCGTGGGCATCTTCGGCGGGCAGCTCGAGCAGCCACGCCATGCGCTCGAGGCCATCGACCATGGCGACCCATCCACTCTGGCTCGGCGACGCGTCGGTGGTGGGGTCGGTGCGGGACACGAGCATGAGCGAGAACTCGTCGGTCGGCGCCTTCCAGGTCCACGCACTCCCGAGGCGCTCGCCCAGCGTCGCCTCACTCATCGACTGATCCGCGAGCATGAGCGCACCGCGGGGCATCGCCGCGTCGGTCGCGTTGGTGCGCAGGTACACCGCGAAGTCGGCCTTCGCCGATCGGCGCGCCACCGCGAGGCTGCGCAGGCTACCGCCCGCGCCCTCGATGCGCCCGAACACCTCGGCGAAGTTGCGAGCCATCGTCGCCTCGGGTCCCTTGCCGGCCTCGCGCTCCGGCCAGTGCGCCACGGTGCCGAGCAGGTTGGGCCAGCTGGCCGCAAGCACGTGCAGCGCCGCGGCTTCCTCGTAGCGCGAACCGACTTTGCGCTCGAGCTCGTCGGGGCTCAGATCCCACGGCCCCTTCGCGAAGCGATCGGCTAGCCGCGACGGCAGCGGCGCGCCCGCGGTACGGAAACACGCCAGCGCCCCGTCGCACAGCGCTGCATGGGTCGGCACCTGCCACTTCGGTGTCGGACCCGCCAACAGGGCCGCGACGTCGTCGCCCGAGCTCGGGTCTGCGATCCACCGCACCTGCGCGTGCAGACCATCGCCCTCGAGCACGTCGAGATCGAGCCGCGCACCGCGGAAGAGCAGCGGTACCGAGGCCATCTGCAGCAGCGGATCGCCGCGCTCGAAGGCCTCGCGGGCACCATCGGGCCCGTCGCCCCAGGTGTACGACGACAACGCGCGACGCATGGCGTCGACCTCGACGAAGTCGACCAAGCCGCCGGCGTCGAGATACGCCGACGCCGCGCCGCGCAGATCGAAAGCGGGCCCCTCGGTGATCGGCGCCACTGCAAGCGCCTCGCGGATCGCCGCGCGCTGCGGTGCGGTCCCCGGCGGCAGCCGCAGCAGGAAGAGGAACACGTCGAAGGTCACCGCGTCCTGCGTGCCGCGGACCACCACGAGCGCGTCGCGATCACCGATGCAGAGGGTCGCGCCCAGTGTCGCGCACTCACCCGACCACTCGCGCGTGGCCTCGGCCGGCAGCTTCGTGCGCAGGTGATCGACCAAGGGCCGCGGGTCGGTCACGCCGACGACGAACCGCGAGTGCAACGCCATCGCACCGGCGCGATCGATCACGTCGTTCGCGGCCTTCAGCGCCTCGGGCGAGGGCCCGGGCGGCGGCGGCGGCGGCTCGATCGGCACCAGCTCGGTGGGGTCCTGCGGTGCTTCGCGCTCGACGATCTTTGGTTCGATCGCCACGTCGGCACCGCCATCCGGTGGCGTGCCGGGTTCCGTCGGCGGCGTGGCGGGCATCGGTGGCGGCGGCTCGACGGGCGCCACCATCGGCAAGGGCTCGGGTGGCGGCGGCGTCGCGGGGACCGGCATCGGCATCGGCGCCCGCTCCACCGGCTTCGGCTCGTCGGGCGGCGAGGGCTCGGGGATCGCAGCCCCGAGGCCACGCTCGCGCAGCGCCGCGGGGATGGCATCGCGGGCCGCACTCGCGACGGTCAGCTCCGATCGCATGCGCTTGCCGTCACCCAGGATCGGGCGCAGCAACGTCATGCTCACGACCCCATCGGGCGCCAGCGCAAAGCGCTGGACGACATCCTCCGAGCGCCAGTCGACGCCGGTCTCGATGCTGAACTCGGCCAGCTCGCGCGAGACCTCACCGGGCAACGGCAGCGTGCGCAGCCACGCCAGGGCGGTGCCGAGGCGAACCGCGGCGTAGACGGTGCCGTCGGCGATGAACCCCGGCCTCGCGCCGAACGCCTCGAGCTTGCGCGCGGGCATCCGCTCGAACCCCGCCACCGGCACCAGGCCGCCCAACACGCCGACTCCGCCCTCGACGGGCTCGTCCTTCTTCTTGTTGCAGGCACCCGCGGCGAGCAGGGCGATCACGCACGACGAGACCCACGGACGCAGACGGCGAATCACGTCATCAGGGGTAACACGGACCGCGTGGCTTCACATGCGCCGGAACGGTTCACGCAGCTCCCCGCGTGCAGCGGCGCGTGCAGCCGGCACAGACTCGACGGCGACCGGCGCGACCGCGGCCGGCTCGGCACGCCGACCCGCACGCAGCGAGCCATCGCGCAGGCCGCTACCGCGGGCTGTCTGCACCACCGCCGCGTCGACGCTCGAGTCGAAGGGATCGCGGAGCTCGGCCGACGTCGCGCTCGGGCGCCCCAGCACCGCGAGCACCGGCGTGCCGTCGAAGGGCTCACGGAGCTCGGGGGTCTGGCCGAGCTGCTCCGGGCGCGTCCACGCCACCCCGGAACCCGTCGGCGCCGTCTTGCGCGTGACGATGACGGTCGTCGTGGACTCCGCGGGGGCGGGACCGACGAGGACGGAAGCGAGCATCATGGCGGTGAGGCTGAGCATCGGGTGGGTTCGGGGCCGCCGACGCGGGCGGCCACGGGCTTGGGTTGTGCAACCGAGGTGCCAGCCCGAATCGACTGCGCGGGCCGGCCCGCGGGCCATTGCGCGCGGCGCCTGGGCGCCGCAGGTGGAGCAGCCTGCACCGTTGCGAACCGCGGCGCCCCGGGCTCGGCGGGTGGGCCCGGTTCGCCGCGGACGGCCGGAAGCGCCGTCGATCACTCGCAGGGCAGCGCGTTGCAGGTGCACGGTTGCTCGACCGGACACGCAACGTCGCAGGTGTCGACGTCGGCGTCGCAGGTCACCGCGCAGCCACCCGCGGGCTGGCAGTCGATCTCGCAGATCGAGCCGCTGCCGCAGTCGCTGTTGCAGCCGCCACCGGCACAGCCGAACGTGCACGTCGCCCCGGCACCGCAGGTCTGCTGGCAGCCGCCACCGTCGCAGGTGAAGTCGCACGTGGCACCCGGCTCGCAGACCTGCACGCACGCACCGAGCGGGCACTCGGTGTCGCCGGACGTCTCGCCCCCGCTCCCGCCATCGGAGCTGCCGGAGTCCGCGTTGGTGTCGCTCGCCGATGCCGTCGCGGTGTCGCTCGCCGACGCGGTGGCCGTGTCGCTCGCGCTCTCGGACGCGGATGCCGACGCAGTCTGCGAGTCGCTGGCGCTGACCGTCGCACTGGCGCTCGCGCTGGCACTCGCCGAGTCCCCGTCGGTGCCGGAGTCGTCGCCGGAGTCGCCGGCACTCACGCTGGCGCTCTCGCTGGCGCTGGCGCTGGCGCTCGCGCTCGCGCTGGCGCTGGCGTTGGTATCACCGTCACCGCTGATGACGCAGGCCTGCATCACGGCACACGAGAACAAGGACATCACGAGTTGGATACGGTTCATTCGATCGCTCCGTTGCTTCGCGCACCACGGATCTGCAGCGCGCATGCACGGTGGATTCGCCGACCCCGAGCGTTCCCGTGACACGATGCGAAGCCGACCAACGACGGCTGTGACGGGCGACAACTCCCGTGCGAAGCTGCACCATGAAGCGGGAAGAACCATGCCCCTGACGACTCCGACCCATGCGTTCGTGCGTGCGCCCTCCACCGCCTACGCCCGCTGCCTGCGCGAGCAACCTTGCGCCATCGACGTCGGCGTCGCGACCCAGCAGCACGACGGCTACGTCGCCGCGCTCCGCGACGCGGGCATCGACGTGCAGTGGCTGCCGCCGCTGGTCGACGCCCCCGACGCGACGTTCGTGGAGGACACCGCGGTCGTCGTGGATGGCGCGGCGCTCGTGACTCACCCCGGTGCGCTCGCCCGCCGCGAGGAGACCCCATCGGTCGCCGCCGTGCTCGCGAGCAGCATGGCGATCACACACATGCACGGGCCCGCGACCCTCGATGGCGGCGACGTGATGCGTTGCGGTGACACGCTGGTGGTCGGCCACTCCCAGCGCACGAACGAGGGCGGCATCGCGGCGCTCACCGAGTTCGCGGCCCGCTTCGGCCTGCGCACCCACGTGGTCCAGCTCGCCGCCGGCCTGCACCTCAAGTCGGCCTGCACCATGCTCGACGCCGCCACCCTGCTGTACTGGCCCGGCGCCTTCACCATCGACGCGCTCGCCCCCTTGCGCCTCGACTGCATCGCCGTGTCCGAGCCCGCCGGCGCCAACGTGCTGCCCTTCGCCGACCGCGTGCTGATGTCCGACGCGGCCCCGCGCACCGCCGAGCTGGTGGCCAAGCGCGGCGGCGCCCCGCGCCTGCTCGCGCTCTCGCAGATCCACGCCGGCGACGGCGCGCTGACCTGCCTGTCGCTGCGCGTGCCGCCGGCCGGCGCCTGGGTGGCCTGACAGGCCGCGGTCGAAGCCGCTACGGCCCGAAAGGATCCATGATCTGCGCGCCCTCGGGCGCGTCGCCGCTGTTCATGAAGACCCACTGCTGCGAGAGCGCGTACGGGTCGACCTGCAGCTCGCGGTGGGTTGCGGGCACGACATCGCCGTTGCCGCGCGCCATCACATCGTACTGGTACAGACCGCCGGTGCGCGACCCGGGAAGGTTGCCGACGACCGGGAAGCCCAGCTCGACCGCGACGTCGCGCATCTCGAACTTCGGCTCACCGACGATCGGGATACCCAGCGCACGCACCAGGTAGGTCGTCGACGAATTGGGCACCACCGTGTCGTTCAACGCCATCTGCGCGAGCACGTGCGGGGTACGGCCGGCGAACTCGGGCAGGCGAGCGGCGATCACCCACGGCGCGAAGGTCATCGGATCGCCGCCATCGATCGCCGTCTGCGTGACGGCGAGCATCCGCAGCCGCTCGTCGTCGGACATCGACTGCGTCACCAGCAGCACCAACGGCTGGAACTCGCTGGCCTGGTCGACGATGTTCGTGAGGTTGCCGCCGGGGACGACCAGCGTCGCCGATTCGAACGCGTCGCTCAGCGCCAACATCTGCGGCCCCATGACCCCGCCGAGCGAGTCACCCTGGTAGAGCAGGCGCTGGGGGTCGAGGTCGGGGTTGCCGTCGCCGGTCACGTCCATGCCGGCGAGCAGGCGATGCACCAGCTGGAGCTTGTCGAACGCAGCCTGCCGGAAGTTGTCCCGCGCGTCGAACGGATCGAAGGGGTCGAACGGATCGTTGCTGAGACCCAGCAGATCGAAGGTCGAGTTGGTGACCGCAGCGTCGGGGTGGTCGCCGTGCTTGGGTGCATCGATGGCGACGACGGCGAAGCCGTCCTGCGCGAGGTAGTAGGCCGCGGGGTACCACGCGGTCAGCCGGTCGCCGGTCAGCCCGTGGCCGTAGACCACCGTGGGGAACGGACCGAGCCCTTGCGTCGGCAGATACGCGACGAACGGCAGCTCGAAGGTCGACACCGGCGCGACCCCGCGGATGATGCCGTCGTCGTCGGCGAAGTCGACCATGCGGATGGTGCCTTCGCAGGTGCGGAACGGGTAGCCCGTGAGGTAGCAACCCTGCTCGTCCAGGGTGTACGGCGATGGGAACGAACTCGCGATCGCAGCCGCGATGTCGATGCTCTGCTCGATGGTCGTCGCGGTGGTGTACACGACCGCGGCCGACAGTTCGTCCGCCTCGGCGATGGTGCCGGCCTCGCGCAGGACCTCGAGCACGCGCGCGTAGCCGCCGCCCAGTCGCATCAGCTCGGGGGCATCGGTGTCACCCGCCAGCAGCGACTGCATCGCCGTGCTGGGCGTGAAGCACTCGCCCTGCTCGTCGACGACGTCGCGCGTCATCACCACCGCGTGCCTCGCCCCGGCCCGCAGCGGGCGCAGCGGCGCGAGCATCAGCGTGGTGCCGTCGTCGAGGCCGTTCTCCTCGATCACGCGCAGGTCGAACGGCAGGAACGCCGGCGGCTCGGCGTCGAGATCGACGAGCAGCAGCGAGGAGCCGAGCGGGTCGGTCTCGTCGCCCGCCGACGGCAGGCTCGCCGGATCGACCGCCCCGGTCACGCGCACGAACGCCGGCGCGGTGACACCGAACCCATCGAGCGATCCCATCTCCGCGAATACGCTCGGGAAGCCGACGATGGGATCCTCGGGCGCGAGCACGTCGATGGGCGATCGCAGCCGCAGCCCCGTGCGCGTGTCGGCAGTCTCCGTCCATAGATCGTCGGGAAACGCGTGCAGACCCGGCCCCGCCGGGTCGTAGCGCACCTCGAACGCCCCCTGGCAGAACGACAGTGCGGGCGCACCCGTGCTCGACGAATCGGCCCCATCACCCGTCGTGCCCGACGTGGTGCCCGAATCCTCGGTGGTGCCGCCGCTGCTACTGCCGTCGGCACCCGCGGGGGTGGAGTCCATATCATTGCAACCAACCGCGATCATCACCGCGATGGCGCACATTCCTGTGGCGCATCTGCTCGAATGCATCCGATTCGAACCTCCGCCACCAGGGTGCACGTCGAAACCCGTACGCGTCAAGGCGCCGGTGATCGATTCACCGCGATCGATCGGCCATTGTCACGTCGTCACGCGCGCCACCGGGGCCACCCCGGTGTGCGGCGACGTCGATTCCGCGCGATCAGCCGTAGGTCTCGAGCAGCTTCATCAGCACCGGTTCCATCGGCGGCAGGTGGGCCTGCCACGTGCGCGGCAGCTCGCGCCGCGGGAACTCGGGATACACGCGGGCGACCTCGTCCATGAAGTCGATGCCCATGCCGCCCATCAGCGCCAGCTGCTTGGGCACCGCGCGGCCGATGTCGTGCCGAATCTGCTCGCGATCGCGATCGACGGTCTCGAGCACGCGAATGACCTTGTCGGCCAGATCGGGCTCGTCGACCTCGAGGAAGAGGTGCGAGTGCCCACGGTCGTTCATGAGATTGCGGATGCGCTCGTCCATCGTGATGCCGGCCGACGCGACCTGGCCCGGCATCGAGGTCACGACCGCGTGGAAGCGCGAGCTCAGCATCCACGTGCAGTTGCGCAGCAGGCTCACCATCTCGAACATCGGGATGTCGGCGCTGCCGAAGATCGGTGCGTTGGTCTTCAAGCGCGGCGCGAGGTCCTCACAGGCGTACTTGTCGAGCTGCTCCATCGCCACGAGGATCGGGAAGCACGGCCGCGTCGACGCGAAGTGGTTCACGCCGGTGGCGATCGCGTCGAGGTAGTTCTCGTACTTGGCGGTTGCCTCGGGCGAGCTGTGGTGGAAGTAGATCGACTGGTAGTGCTCGTCGCGGTACTGCCCGACCAGGCGCATGGCGGTCGCCTTCGCGATGTCGGGCTTCACCGGCCACCAGAACGGGTTGATGGGGCACACCACCAGCACCGGCGTCTTGCCGTCCCAGCCGGCCTTGCGCAGCAGCTCGGCGCCGACCGGCAGCGGTGCGGGCTCGAACGTCCACGCCGTATCGGCACCGCCGGTGGTGCGGATGCCGAGCTGCCCGAGCACGTCGCGCGAAGGCTCGTTGCGGCAGATCACCAGCGAGTTTCGGCAGTGCTTCTTCACGAAGTCCCGCAGCGCGGGCGTCATGTTGCCGGCCTCGGCGCCGTAGCCGACGCTGAGCTTGCCCTCGGCGTTGGCGATGCCGAGCGAGCCCGCCATCATCACGCTGAGCGCGCTGGCGAACTTGGACTTGAACATCGAGCCTTCGCAGGCAATCACGCCATGGTGCTTGGGGCACTCGTCGTGCAGGAACTTGGGGAACACCACCGGCAGCTCGACCTGCCGCACCGTGCGGAAATAGCCCGCGGTCAGCTTGGGGTCGACGGTCATGATGGTCAGCTCGAGCTCGTCGTCGCCGACCACGTGGCGAATCTGCCGGATCATCTCCTCGACGCGGACATCGGCGCCGGTGTTGCGCGTGCCGACGTAGCCGGCGAACAGCAGCTTGAGCGGCTTGCCGGGCGCCCAGGTCTCCTGGCGCACGTCGAGCGCACGCTCGACGGCAACGGCCTCGATGAAGCCGTTCATGATCTCTTGCAGCACGCGATCGGGATCGAGCGCGTTCTTGATGCGCGACAGAATGCCCACGGTTCTAGATCCCCTGCTCCGGCGACATCGCCACCCGCGTGACCCCAGCGCCGGCCTTGCTCGCGCGGGCCAGCCGCGCCTCGGCATCCGCCGGCCACTCGCGGTAGGGGTAACGGTACTTGCCGTCGACCGCGAAGCGCAGCAGCGGATATGCGTAGTCGGTGAACGGCGCCGGCACGTGGCCAAGCGCCTCGATCACGCGGCGATTGTCGAACACGGTGTCGTAGGTGAGGTACGGCAGGAAGACCTTCATCAGCGACGCCGCCGGCGACAGGCCATACTTGCGCGGGGTCGCCATCAGGCCCTCGACCGCCAGCGCGAACGGCTTCTCGAGCTGCGGCAAGAACACGCTGCGGGCGCGGTGACCGGCGCGACGCAGGCCGTCGACGACCTCGCCGTAGGTCAGCGAGCCCTCACCCGACGACAGGTGATAGATGCCGTGCTTCGGCGACGGATCGATGTGGATGCGGGCAATGGCCTCACCGACGTAGTTGGCCGGCACGATGTCGACCCGCCACTCGCGGCGCAGCGGTAGCACCCGCATCACCGCGAGCGCCGCGAACGCGCGCACCATGTCGAACTGCGTGGTCTCGGGGAAGCGGCTGTCGCCGAGCACGATGCTGGGCCGGAAGATGGTGCTCGGCACCTCCGGCAGCAGCTCGTGGACCATGTGCTCGCAGAACTTCTTGGTCCGCGCGTACGGGTCGTAGTCGCTGCGATCCCACTCGATGGCCGCGTCCTCCTGCACGACCTCGGCGTTGCGATGGCCGGCGACCGCCACCGTCGACACGTCGCTGAAGCGGCGCAGGCCGTGGGCGTCCTGGGCTTCGCGCGCGAGCTTGATGAGCTCGAGGGTGCCGCGGAGGTTGACGTTGAAGCAGACCTTGTCGCTCTTGCGGTTGAGCGAGGCGGCGCAGTGGATCACCGAGCGCATGGTGTCGACCAGCCGCGCGCGCGCGTCGGGCCGTAGGCCCAGGCCGTCGACGGTGAGGTCGCCGAGGTAGATGTCGAAGCGGGGCAGCGCCGCGGCGAAGCGGTCGAAGTCCATGTGCAGCTGCATCGACTTCCACAGCCGCTGCTGGCCCTCGGCCTCCGACTTGGCCCGCACCAACACCGCGATGCGATCGTCGGTGCGGGTGAGCAGCTCGTTGGCCACGTAGGAGCCGATGTATCCGGTCGCGCCGGTGAGCAGGATGGTCACTTAGCCTACCTCCCCCACCGAGCTACCGCTGGGCTTGCCCGAGCTCGCGACCGACGCGTTGGTCGTCGCCGGCGGATCGAGCAGGCGGAACGGGGTCGCCGGTGCGTAGATTTCCTTCGGTTTGTCTTCGTACTCGGGGAAGCACCAGCGGCGCAGCCCCGGCATGTGCACGTCGAGCCAGTACGAGCGCCACTCGATGGTCTCGGGCGCGAAGCGGAACTCGGGCTCGGCGATCACGTGCTTGTCGATCGCGCGGCACACGAACACGCAGAAGTGCTCGTAGGTGAACGGCATGAACAGCTCGAGCACGTCCTCGATCTGCCGCAGCTTGCGGACGCCATTATCGGTGGTCTTCGACATGTCGTCGGCCCACTCGCGGACCTCACTGGGGATCTTCTCGGGCCGCCCGTGCTTCAGGTAGCGGGTGACCTGCGCCATCAGCTTGCGGATGTTGGTCACGTTGAGCACGTGCTCGGGGTCGGCCGCCTTGGCGTCCCATCGCGACAAGACCAGCTTGTCGAGCGCGGTGCCGCCGTGCTTGCGCAGGTGCTGGCGATGGCCCAGCGCCGACAGCTCGGTCAGGCGGTCGATGGCGAGGAAGTTCCGGTCCGACGAGCCGCATTGATAGATGCGGGTGGCCTCGCCGCGGATGAGCGCGCAGGCCACGATCGTGATGGCCTTGCACACGAAGTCGACCGGGATGATGTCGAGCGGGTTGCCGGCCGCGGCCGGCACGTGGCGGAACCAGGTGCCGGCGAGGTAGACCAGCGGACCCGAGGTGTTGAAGCCCTCGTTCCAGCCCGCGAACGGGAACTCGGTCGCGCTCTCGACGATCGCTGGGCGCAGCACCGCGAAGCGCAGCTTGTCGCCGCGCTCCTCGAGCAGCGCCTCGGCCAGCGCCTTGGTGTACGTGTACGTGTTGGGCCAGCCCAGCACCTTGGCGCGATCGGTGCCGGCGTTCGCCATGTTCTCGCGCAGCCGCTTGCGCTTGAGGCGGGTGACCATGTCGGTCACCCGCTTGGCGTCGCTGCCCTCGTGACCGCGCTCGGCCAGTCGCCGCAGCACGTCCTCGCGCAGGGTCGCCTCGGTCGCGGGGTCGTCGTTGTCGGCGATCACGCCGGCGATGATCTGCTTGAGGGTCTCGTACTCGGCGCTGGCCGACAGCACGCTCCCGTTGGGCGTGCGCTCGCGGACCGGCACCTCGCCCACGCGACCGTCGCGGTGGCCGGCGACGTAGCAGGTCGAGACGTGCAGCAGCGTGCCGTGATCGCTGCGCTCGCAGAAGTCGGCCACGTTGAGCGCGCCGCCGACGTTCGAGGCCATCGCCTCGCGGACGTCGGGGTTGAAGTCGACCAGGCCGGCGAAGTTGATCACCACGTCGACGTCACGCAGAAGCCGCGCCTCGGTCTGCTCGTCCATGCCGAGGTGGGGCTGCGAGACGTCGCCGCCGATGACCTCGACGCGCTGCGAGACGAACTCGCTCATGCGCTCGCCGTGGGCCTCGTGCAGGCCCTTGAAGACGTGGCTCTCGTTGACGATCTTCTCGAAGCGCTCGCGCGCGCCGCGGCCCTTGCCGCGCAGCAGCACATAGATGCGGCCGATCTGCGGCAGCTGCTGCAGCATCATCGCCAGCCACACCTTGCCCACGAAGCCCGACGCGCCGGTGAGCAGCACGTGCTTGCCGGTGAGCGTCTCGCGGATCGAGAAGGCGCCGTCGCGCGCGCTGGCGGTGCTCGAGGTGTCGCTCATGCCTTGTAGTCCATGACCGGCCAGTCGGCCTCGCGTGCGGCCTTGCGCAGCGTGAGGTCGGCATTGACCGCGCAGGGGTGACCGACCGCCGACAACAACAACAGGTCGGGACCGTGGGCGCCGTAGGCGAACGACCGCGAGAGGTCGATGTCGTGCTCGGCGGCATACTGGCGCAGCCACTTGCCGCCCTCGTAGCCGCCCAGGATGGGCTCGCGCAGCTTGCCGGTGGCCTTGCCGTCGCGGTACTCGAGGTGGTTGCAGACCAGCTCGTCGACGTGGCGCCAGCGCTCGCGCATGCGCTCCATGATCTCGGCGATGCCCTCGCTCAGCACCACCACGCGGTGGCCATCGGCCTTGGCCTTGCGCATGAGCTCGACGCCGCTGTCGAGCACCTTCTCGGACAGCACGTCCTCGACGTACTCCTCCGACAGCACGACGATGCGGTCCTCGGTCATGTCGCGATAGCAGAGGTGCGCGACCCGGTTGCCCATGGTGCGGTCGTTCTGGCCCAGCAGGCCGAACACCGGCACCGAGGCCAGCGCCTGGCCGAAGCGGAGCGCACGCTCGCGCATGCCGGCCCGCTGGCCGGCCATGAACATCGCGGCATGCATCACGCCGTTGGAGACCAGGACGCCTTCGGCGCGGAAGAAGGCTGCGGTGTGCTTTGCGCTCATCGTGTCGTGGCGGCCGGCGAGTCTACCGGGGGGCCGCCCGCGCTTGTACACCGGAAGCCCGCGGCCCCAAGTGCGCAGATCGAGCTGGCACTTGCGCACACTCACGGTCGGCAGGCGCGAACGCCCCTGCGCACCGGTGCATGGGCCGGGAATCGCAAGGTGATCCGCTCGGGTGCTGGCACGCCTGCGCACGCGCCGTAGCGCCGGCGATCAGCGCCGTCGCTCGATGCGGTGCACCTCGGTGCGCTCGCCATCGGCGAAGGTCAAGCGCACGGACACGAAGTCGACCTTCGGATCGATCTCGATCATCGGCAGCGTGCCGTCGGGGATCGCCATCGGGTCGCGCGGATCGCAGGGTGGCAGGCTGAACTCGCGGTCGGGCGTGTCGGTGTCGAGTCCGTACTCCAGCCGATCGATCGAGCAGCGGTAGACCATCGCGGTGGTGAAGTACAGCCACTTGGCGTTGTCGCCCTCGCCGAGCGCGACCCAGATGTTCGGCATCTTCTCGAGCACCGACTTGCCGAAGCTGCCCAGCTGCTTGCGCGGCTCGAGCGTGAAGTCGAACGGGCCCTGCCACGCGCCGCTGGGATCGCGGTAGCGGACCTCGATGCGCGTGGTGTCGGTGCCGAGCGGCACGGTGAAGTAGCTCTCGAAGGTCTTGAAGTCCGTCTCGCCGCCGAGCCGGTACTCCATGCCGGTGTTCAGCTCGCTGGCGGCGAACGAGATCATCCACCCGGCGTTGCTCGGGCTCGCGGTCATCGTCAGCGGCGGGTCGGCGGTGAAGGCCGAGATTGCCCCGAGCTTGGCCATGCGCGCCTGGGCGTCGCGGATCCACGACTCCGCGAGCGCATAGTCGGCGAACCACTTCACGAACTCCGGACCCTTGGCGCGATCGAGGAACTGCTGCAGGTACAGCTTCTCCTTGCGCTTGGCCGCCAGCGGCTGCAGGCCCATCACGCGATCGGAGACGTCGTTGGCCAGCTCGTAGTAGACCGGCGCAAAATCGGGGTTGCTGGCCGCGAGGCGCTCGAGCGCGCTCGCCCGATCACCGGTGGGCAGGATGCGCGCGTGCGCGAACGTGGTCATGACCCCAGGGTTGTCGCGCGCGAGCTCGGCGTAGATCTTGCGGGCGCCCTCGATGCCATCCTCCAGCTCGAGGATGCGCTGATAGCTGAGGTGCGAGTCGATGAACCCCGGCTCACGCTGCAGGCAGGTCGCGAACGCCGAGCGTGCCGTGCGGTAGTCGCCCCTGCGCTCGGCCTCGCGGGCGATCTGGCAGTCGTCGCCGACCGCGACGTCGGTGGGGGGCTTGCCACAGGCCGCGGTCGCGAGGCTCGCAGCGAAGAAGGTTCGTCGACCAAATCGGAAGCTCATGGCGGGTGGTCCAGAGACGTCGGAGCGCGTCGATCGATTGTCGCAGCGTGCGAGCGCGCGCGCCACGGGCGATCACGCGTCGACGTGGGGCCAATCGCGGACGGGGGGACGAGCGCGTGCGCGCAGCGGCTCGGGCGCGTGCGGGTCGCCGACCGGCGCTCGCGCCTCGCGGTCTACTCGTCGACGCACGCCGGCGTCTCGAGCGGGTGGAGTTCCGTCGCGCATCCCTCGGCCCCCGCCCAACTCACCGCTTGATCGCGCGGGTCAGCAGATAGTCCTGCCGAATCATATTATCATGAAAGTACTCTGCCGCCAGCGCCTCGAGGTCCGCGCGCAGCATCGCGGCGCGCGGCGGATCGTGGGCATCGAGGCCTGCCAACAATCGCTGCGCGGGGCCGCCGGATTCCATGAATGCGCGGTAGTGCTGCACGCTGAGCGTCTGCAGCCACATGCTGGCGCGGTCGAAACGCAGATCGTTCACGTCGTCGCCGAGGCGGTCGCGGACGATGTGCGGGTCACCCCACAGCGACGGGGCCGCCACGCCCGAGGGGGTCGGCGGGCCGTAGCGGCCGAGCAGCTCGAACATGCGACCGACGAACAGCTCCGGCGGCCACGTCGAGAATGCAATCGTGCCGCCGGGTCGCAACACCCGCAGCATCTCGGCGATGACCACCGCGGGGCGCGGCGCGAACATGTGGCCGAACTGGCTCACCACGACGTCGAACGACGCCGATTCGAACGGCAGCGCCTCGGCATCGGCCTCGTGGACCTCGAGCGAGAGACCCATGAGCTGGGCGTTGTGCCGCGCCCGCACGACCAGCTCGGGCGTGAGATCCGCGCCCGTCACATGCGCACCGAGGCGCGCCGCCGTCAGTGCGACCACGCCGGTGCCACAGGCGACGTCGAGCACACGGGTGCCCGCGGTGACGCCGGCGAAGGCGACCAGGCGCGGTGCCGAGGTGGCGGTGGCATTCTCGAACTGGGCGAAGTTCGACCACGCGGATTTCTGCTGCTGCTTGAACGCGGTGATGGAGTCCATGGCGATGTCGCCACGGTACACCCGCCGTGTGTCGGCCGCCGGGCGTCAGGGTGCCGGCGCTGGTGCGTCGTCGCGGGGTGGCGCAGCGCCGCCGTCCTGCACGAGCTGGTGGCTGCCGGACGCGACCGACCACGCGGCCGCGAGCCTCTCGGCGCCGCCGGTCGTCGACGTCACGTCGCCCACCAACCACCAGCTGCACTGCAGCCGCTCGGGCGTGACGTCGAGCAGCATGTAGCCGTGCTCGACGAGGTTGCCCCACTTGAGGTGCGGGTGGGTCTGCATGAACTGGGCCGCGCTGTTGGCGGGGAAGCCCGGCGACGTGACCGACGGCGCGACGAACTCCACCGCGATTGCGCCCGCTGCGGTCGCCGGATCGTAGTCGGCACCGAACGGATCATCGGCCAGCTCGAACGCCCACGACGAGTGGATGTCGCCGGTCAACACCACGAGATTGTCGGGTGAGCGCTCGCGGATGATGTCGAACAGGCGCGTGCGCGCGGCGGGGTAGCCATCCCACTGATCGAGGTTGAGCGGTGCCTCGCCCAGGCGCAGCTGCGCGACCATCACCTGCTGCCCGAGCACGCGCCAGGTGACGGCCTCGTCGAGCACGCCGTCGAGCCACATCTCCTGGGTCTCGCCGAGCAGCTGACGCGCGGGGTCGTCGAGCGACGGGTCGTCGATGCCCTCGGCCTGTGCATCGCGACCGACGATGCGCGTGTCGAGCAGCACCAGCTGCAGCAGATCGCCGAACCCGAGCGCGCGGTAGACGATGCCGGCCGCGCCCTCGCGGTACGGCAGCCACTCGGCATAGGCCTGCGCGGCCGCGGACTTGCGATCGGCGAAGGTGCCCTCGGTACCTTCGGTGTGGTTCTCGGCGCCGCCGTCGTAGGCATTGTCGGCGAGCTCGTGATCGTCCCATACCGCCACCATCGGGTGCTGGCGATGGCACTCCTGCAGGTCGGCATCGCGACGATATTGTGCGTAGCGCTGACGATAATCGTCGAGCGTGACGGCCTCGTGCTCGGGCTCGTAGGGCCGGATGTCGCCGTATTCGCCGCTGCCGTACTCGTAGATGTAGTCGCCCAGGTGCACCACGAGGTCGAGATCGGCGCGCTCGGCCACGCGGCGATAGGCGTGGAAGTAGCCGTGCGCGAGGCTCGAGCACGACACCACGCCGATGCGCAGGCGCGTCACGTCGCCCTCGCCCGCCGTGCGCGTGCGACCGATGGGCGAGGTGCGGCCCAGCGCGTAGAAGCGGTAGTAGTAGGTCGTGCCGGGCGCGAGGCCGTCGATGTCGAGCTTGATGGTGTAGTCGCGCTCGGGGCCGGTCTCGACGTAGGCCGCGGCCACGCGGTGGGCGAACTCGGGATCGGTCGCGACCTCGTAGAACGCCTCGACCGGACCCTCGGGCGCACCGGTCACGCGCGACCACAGGATCACCGCGTCGAGCAGCGGATCGCCACTCGCGACGCCGTGCTGGAAGAGGTCCTCGGGGCCGGGCTCGCCGTCGTACGCGTAGTCGGGCAGCCCGTCGTCGCCGGTGCTGCTGCCGGACGAGTCGGCCGCGGTGGTGCCGTCGCCGCTGCCGCTGTCCTGCGTGCCGTCCGAGCCGGGCTCGGACGAGCCGCAGGCGGTGAAGAGAGGCCAATGCGCCGCGAGCGACCAGGCGCTCGCGCGTCGAAGGAGTTCTCGCCGTGTCAGTGCCATGTCGAACGCGTCCTTCGTCGCAGTACCAGCAAAACCACGGGCTTGGGAAGCGGCACGCCGACGATGTCACGGGGCTGTTGCAGGCCCGCTTCGGCGCGGTGCAGCGTCAGGGCGCGCGCGTGAAGCACGACCAGCTCAGGCACTCTCGCAGGGCGTCGCGCTCGTGCATGACGTTGCTGTGGCCGACGCTGGTGTGCACGAACGCAACCCGTGCGCGGACCATCTTGCTGCGCTCGAGCTTCTCGTCGCTGAGCTCGAGCCGCGAGGTGATGCCCTCGGCTTCGAGCTCGGCGCGCAGCTTCTTGCAGTTGGCCTCGACCGCGCCCTTGGTGTACCAGGCAACCAGCTTGTGCCGCTCGCGGGCGGCGTTGTGATCGCGCCTGGCCGCGATCCACTCGCGGAACTGATCGCGCCCGCCGTAGAGCGCATCGAAGAGATAGACCTCGTTGACGTTCCAGCCGCCCTGCGCGACGCAGGCCGCCGCCACGCGGTAGCCCCCGGAGTGCGCCGAGATCACCGTCGCGCCGATGCGTGCGGCCGCAGGGATCGCGGCGCCCCCGAGCGCCTTGCTCACCTCCGGGGTCTGCAGCGCCTTGCGGATCTCGCCGAGGAACGCCAGCAGACCACCCTCGCGCTCGAGCTTGCCGCCGCGCGAGTCCTTGGCCTCGACGGGACCCTGCGGCACCACGAGGATCGCGTTCTGCCGGCTGGCGTGGAACTGCTCGCGCAGCTGGTGGCGATCGAGCACGTGCTTGGCGGTGTTGCTGTGCCCGTGGAAGTGCACCATCGTGTCGATGCGCTGCTCCTGTGACACGCGGAAGTGTCGCGGCACGAACACGAAGCAGCTGTTGTCGCGGTACGGCGTGCCCTCGCACGGGAACGGGCCGTTGGCGAGCCCGAACTCGACGGTCACGCCGAGCTCTCCGGCCGTGGTCCCGCGCAGACCGACGTCGAGGGCGGTGGCCCTCGCCGACGCGCGACCCGGCAACCACAGCGTCGGCGCGACGCCGGCGATTGCGAGCGCGCGCAGCAGATCCCGTCGTGCGATGCGGCCGGCCACGTTGGCCCCCGAGAATAACCAGGCCGGTCGCGACGCGCCATTTGGGCCCCGGCGCAAAGCCACGGAATCGAGCCTCGCGGGCGCTCTACCGCGCCTGCGCCCACCGGCCGCGGCGGGCGCGGCCGGGTGCGACCGGGTGGGAACCTCCAGCGGGCGCGGGGTAACGCACGCAATGCAGGAGACGACGACGATGCCGCAGACCACGTCCACACCGCGTCGCGCTTTGCTCGTCCTCGCCGCGGGCCTCGCACTGCCGACCGCCTCGGCGTGCTCGATCGACATGAACAACCAGCCGCTCGGGGTGAACAACGGCGCGGGCAGCATCGGCGACGATGGGGCCGGCGACGGTGGCGACGGTGGCGATGGTGACGGCACCGCCTCGGCCGAGCCCGCGGTGCGCGTGCAGCTGCGTCGGCTGACCCGCGATCAGTACGCGCGCTCGGTGCAGCTGCTGCTGGGCGCCGACACGCCGGTGCCCGATGGCTTGCCGCCCGACGCCCAGGATCATCACTTCACGACCGTGGGCACCGGCCCGCTGCCGGTGTCGTCGTTCGACGTCGAGCAGTACGAGACCGCGGCCGGCACCCTCGCCGATGCGATCATCGACGACGAGGCGCGTCGCACGGCGTTGGTGGGCTGCGACCCCGCCGCCGGCACCTGTCTCGACGACTTCGTCGACGCGTTCGGTCGCCGCGCATTCCGTCGCACGCTCAGCGACGCGGAGTCGGAGCGCTACCACGCGCTCGCACAGGGCACCGCGTCGCGCTTCGACGATCCGTGGCAGGGCGTGCACGCGGTCATCGGCTCGATGCTCGCCTCGCCGAACTTCTTGTACATCGCGGACATCGGCGAGCCCGATCCCGACGAGCCCGCGCGACGTCGCTACACCAGCGTCGAGATGGCCTCGCGGCTGTCGTTCTTCCTGTGGGGCCACGGGCCCGACGACGCGCTGCTCGATCTGGCCGAGCAGGGCGGCCTGGTCGAGCCCGACGCGATCGCCGAGGCTGCGCGCGACATGCTCGCGGCGCCCGCGGCCCGCGAGGGCATGGGCCGCTTCTTCGCCGAGTGGCTCTCGACCGAGGCCATGGCCGCGCAGACCAAGGACCCCGCGGTGTTCCCGACCGCCGACGCGACCGTGTTCGCGTCGATGGCGAGCGAGATCCAGCACATGGTCGATCACGTGGTGTTCGAGCAGGACGCGTCGCTGCTGTCGCTGCTCGACACCCGCACCGCGTTCGTCGACGAGACCTTGGCCGGCATCTACGGCATGGACGCGCCGGCTGGTGGCATGACCGCAGTCGAGCGCAGCGACGACGATCCCCGCATCGGCATGCTCGGCACCGCCGCGGTGCTGTCGTTGACCAGCCGACGGGCCCGCACGGCGCCGACGCTGCGGGGCATCTACGTGCAGCAGCGCTGGCGCTGCGTCGAGCTGCCGCCGCCGCCGCCCGATGTCGACGTCGAGCTGCCCGACAATCCCGCCGACGAAGCGACGCCCGCAACCATGCGCGAGCTGCTCGAGGAGCACGACACCAACCCGGCGTGCGCGACCTGCCACGCGGTGGTCGATCCGCTGGGGCTCGCGCTCGAGCACTTCGACGCGCTCGGACGCTGGCGCGACCAAGATCTCGGGCTGCCGATCGACGACGCCGGCAAGCTCGGCGAGGCCGAGTTCCACGGCCTGCAGGAGTTGGTCGCGATCCTGCGCGAGGACCCCGAGGTCGAGACCTGCATGGTGCGGCACCTGTATCGCTTCAGCACCGGCCACGTCGAGCAGGCCGACATCGACGAGCCCGCGATCGTGGCGCTGGCCGACGACTTCGCCGCCGCCGATGGCCGCCTGTCGGAGTTCCTGCCCGCGCTGGTCAGCAGCACCGCGTTCCGGACCTTTGCCGAGGTCGAGTGAGGAGGCCCGTCATGCCGTGTAGCCCCATCCACACCAAGACCGCACGCGAGCTCGGCCGTCGTCGCTTCCTGCGGGGCACCGTCGCCGGCCTCGGCTGCGCGGTGGGCCTGCCACTCTTCGAGGCGATGCTCCATCGCAACGGCCACGCGTTCGCATCGGGCGAGCCGCTGCCGCTGCGGGTCGGCAGCTGGATGTTCGGCAACGGCGCACCGCCCGAGGAGTGGACGCCCGCCGCAACCGGCCCCGACTGGGCGCCCAAGGGCTGCCTGCTGCCGCTGGGCGACGCGACCATCAAGCCCTACGTCAGCGTCATCAGCGGTACCGATCTCGGGGTCGGCTTCGGCGATCACATCATGTCGCGCGCGGTCGCCTTCAGCGGCGCGACCAACGGTGCACCCACCGGTGCACAGGCCGACGCGGCCAGCACGATGCTCAGCGTCGATCAGGTCGCCGCCGATCTCCTGGGGGCCACGACCGCGTTCCGCTCGGTCGAGCTCGGGGTCTCGAAGGCCAGCGTGATGGGGGCTGGCACCGACGAGTTCTCGTGCTCGATGCGCGACGGCCAGCTGTTGCCGGCCGAGTTCTCGCCGCTCAACCTCTTCAACCGCCTCTTTGCCGGCTTCCAGCCCGACACCCGAATCCTCGACACGCGGCTCGGTGTCATCGATGCCGTGCGCGCCGACGCGCAGGAGCTGCAGGCGAAGCTCGGCAGCGCCGATCGCCAGCGACTCGACGCGCACCTACAGGGGCTGTCGGAGCTCGAGACGCGCCTGCTCAGCGAGCCACCGACGTGCAACCCACCCACCGCGCCCGGCGATCCGCAGGACGAGGGCGCCCAGGAGCCGCTCTCGACGCGATCGCAGCTGATGCTCGACGTGCTGGCGCAGGCGCTCGCTTGCGATCTCGTGCGCGTGTTCTCGCTGCGCTTCAACCAGGCCATCTCGGACACCGTGTTCTGGGAGATCGGCAACGTCGAGGGCCTGCACACCATCACGCACGACCCCAGCAAGCGCGCCAACTACACCAGCGCGGTCGCGTTCACGATGGAGCAGTTCGCGTACCTGCTGACGCAGCTCGCGACCATCCCCGAGGGCGAGGGCATGCTGCTCGATCGCTGCGCGATCTACTGCTCGAGCGACCTGGCGGACGGGCAGCAACACACGGTGTCGGACTACCCGGTGCTGGTCGCGGGTCGAGCGGGCGGCGCGCTCGCCAGCGGCAACCACGTCGCCGCGACCGGCAAGCGCACCTCGGCGGTGGCGTTGACGCTGCTGCAGGCGGTCGGCGACCAGCTCGGCACGCCGGTCACGAGCTTCGGCGACGCGAGCTACGGCGCCACCGAGCCGATCAGCGAAATGCTGGTGTGACGCGCGCACGCGCTCGCAGGGCGCGGGGCCAGACATGCTGGTAGTCTCGCCCCAAACATGGCGCACCCCTGGCACGACCTGCCCAACAATCCCGATACCGCCGACGAGATCGTGAACGTGGTGATCGAGATCCCGCGGGGCTCGAAGGTCAAGTACGAGCTCGACAAGCCCACCGGCCTGCTGCGTGTGGATCGCATCCTCTACAGCTCGGTGATGTATCCGGCCAACTACGGCTTCCTGCCCCGCTCCTACTGCGGCGACGGGGATCCGCTCGACATCCTCGTGCTCGGCGCCGAGCCGGTGGTACCGCTGGCGATGATGCAGGCGCGCCCGATCGGCGTGATGCACATGGAGGACGAGGGCCAGGACGACGACAAGATCATCGGCGTGCACGTGCACGATCCCGCGTTCGCCGAGATCACCGACATCTCGCAGCTGCCCAAGCACACCTTCGCGGAGATCCGTCGCTTCTTCGAGGACTACAAGGCGCTCGAGAACAAGCGCGTCAAGGTCGAGGAGTTCTCCGACGCGGTGCGGGCGGTCGAGGTGGTGCGGGAGGCGCTGGCGCTCTACCGCAAGGAAGAGAACCAGCTGCGCGGCTGGAGGTAGTGATGCTGCACAAGCCCGACCTGTCCCGCTTCGATCCTTCGTCGGCCGGCGACCCGGACGCGAGCGTGTTCGGCGTGCCGTGCACGCAGGACGAGGCCAGCTTGGTGCTCTTGCCGGTGCCGTGGGAGGCCACGACGAGCTACGGTCGCGGCACCGCCCGCGGCCCCGCGACGATCCGCGACGCGAGCCCGCAGCTCGATCTGTTCGACGTCGAGCTGGCCGAGCTCGGCCTCGGACAGCCGTGGATGTTCGGGCTGCACATGCTCGAGGAGTCGTCGCTGGTGCGGGCGTGGAACGAGCGCGCGTGCGCCCGGGCGCTGCCGATCATCGCCGCCGGCGGGGTCATCGGCGACGACGCCGAGCTGCAGAGCGCGCTCGCCGATGTCAACAACCTCTCGCGCGAGCTCGATCGCTGGGTCGAGCACGAGGTCGAGCAGCTGCTCGCCGCTGGCAAGCTGGTCGGCGTGGTCGGTGGCGACCACAGCGTCGCGCTGGGTTCGATCGCGGCCCATGCCGCGCGATACCCCGGCATGGGTGTGCTGCACATCGACGCCCACGCCGATCTGCGCGAGGCCTACGAGGGCTTCGAGCGCTCGCACGCCAGCGTGCTGCGCAATGCGGTCGACCGCGTGGAGTCGCTCGGCACGCTGGTGCAGGTCGGCATCCGCGATCTGAGCGCCGAGGAGTTCGCGCTGGCGCGCTCGCACCCCAAGATCGAGACGTTCTTCGATCACGCGCTGCGACGCGAGCTCGCCGACGGCGTACCGTGGTCGGTGCTGTGCGGCCGCATGGTCGCGGCACTCCCCGAGCAGGTCTACGTCACGTTCGACATCGACGGGCTCGACCCCGCGCTGTGTCCGAGCACGGGCACACCGGTGCCGGGCGGGCTGTCGTTCAGCGAGGCGTGCACCCTGCTGGCCACGCTGGTCCGCGCCGGCAAGACCATCGTCGGCTTCGATCTCGTCGAGGTCGCACCGGGCTCGCGCGCGGGCGACCAGTGGGACGGCAACGTCGGTGCGCGTCTGCTCTACAAGCTGTGCGGGGTCATGCTCGCCAGCCACGGCGGCAGCGACTGATCGGCGTCACGGCGGCAGCGAGGCCAACCACGCCTCGAGTGCGGCCAGCCGGTCTGCGCGCTGCGGGCCGATCTCGCGGTACAACACCCGCGCCTCGGCGGCGAGCTTGCGCGCACGGGTGACGTCGTCCGGCGCGACCAGCTGCGCGAGCTCGAAGCGCAGGTCGCCGCGATGGTCGATCTCGTCGGCCTCGGTCTGCAGCGTGTAGGCCTGCTCCAACAGTGCGCGCGCACCCGCTCGGTCACCGCGCGCGAGCGCGACGCGACCGAGGCCGGCGATTGCGTACGCGCGTCGATGATCGCTCGCGCCACCGAGCCGCTCGAACAACGCCATCGACTGCTCGTAGCTGCGCCGTGCGCCATCGAGGTCGCCGGCCGCCCGTAGTGCGTCGCCGAGCAGGTCCTGCGCGAACCCGACGTCCTCGTGGGCTGCGCCGAGTCGGGCCGACTTGATCGTTATGCAGCGCTGGAACATGGCGATCGCGCGCTCGGTCTCGCCGGTGCGGAGGTACGCGCTGCCGAGGTTGATGAGCACCGCGGCCGTCGCGGTGCTCTCGGGGCCCGACGACGTCTCTGCGATGTGCAGCGCGCTCCCCAGCGCGACGATGGCCTCACGGTCCCGTCCGAGCCCGGCGTACGTCAGCCCCGCGCCGTTGTCGGTCGCCGCGACGTTGGTGTGCAACGGCCCCAGTGCGTGCACGAAGACCTCGCGGGCCTGCTGCCACTCCACCAGCGCCTCCTCGTCGCGGTGCTGCATGTGCCGCAGGCGTGCCTTGCTCGACAGCAACACGCCGACGTTGGGGTGCTCGGGGCCGAGCTGGGCCTCGACCACGCGTTGCGCCCGCTGCAGCGCGACGTCGGCGTCATCGAGCCGCCCCTCTTCGATCAAGACCGTCACCGTTGCGTTCAGGATCGGCACGACGTTGGGATCATTCTCCTTGCCCATCTCGGTCGCGAGCTCGAGCGCCCGCTGCAAGGTCGAGAGCGCCTCGGTCGAGCGCCCCTGCGAGTTCAATGCCTGCCCGAGGTTCGACAGGTACTGCAACCGGAGGCGACCGTGCTCCTGCATGCGATCGAGCACTGCGGCGGCACGGCGCGCATAGACCTCGGCGACGTCGAAGCGATCGCGACGGGCCTCGACCTGCAGCAGCACCGCGCTGGCCTCGGCGACCGCGGGCTCGTGCCCACTGCGCTCGGCGATGTCGATCGCGTCGATCAGGAACTCGGCCGCGAGATTGCGATCGGAGAGGTTGTTCTCGAAGGTGCCCCGCAGGATCAACACCTCGGAGATCACCGGCGGGTACTCCGTCGCACGCGCGCGTGCGACCGCCTCGTCGAGGCGCTCGCGCAGCCCCGTGATCTTGCCGGCCGAGGCGAACACACGGATGGCCTCGACCTCGCCGCGGATCGCCTCGACCTCGCGGGCGATGTCCGGGTCGTCGGGCGGCGCGACCCCGGCCATGAGGCCCTCGGCGTCGGCACACGGGGCCAGCTCGAGCAGGCCGTGGGCGGCCTCGACGGCGCGCTGCATGGTATCGGCGCCGCCCTCTGACAGCGTCTGCGTGAGCGCCTCGACCCGCCGGATTCGCCGATCGAGGCAGGCCATGCGCCGCGTCATCAGCTCATCGGACTGCGTGCCCTGGATGCGCGTGGCCTCGCACGCCTCCTTGCGCATCGCGGTGAGCTCGGTGGTGTAGCGCTCCAGCGTAGCCTCGACGTTGGCCCAGCTCGCGTCGGTGTACGACTTCTGCTCGGCGTCGAACGCCTTGGCGATCGCGGTACGGACATCGTCGTCCCAGATCCCGCGCAGGATCTCGTCGGCGTCGTCGCAGACGGCGCCGCCGGCCGCCGTCAGCGAGTGCGTCACGCCGATGCCGACCCCGAGCGCACCCACCACCGCCGCCGCGATCGCGAGGCGTCGCAGCCGACGCGTGCGATCGCGCGAGAGCTCCGACAGCAGCTCATGCATGCTGGCGAAGCGGTCCTCGGGGCGCCGCGCGAGGCCGCGCCGCATCAGCGCCCGCAGCCACCCCGGCACGCGCCCGGGATGGCTCGGCTCGACGATGCGACCGGTCGTCACGTTGGTCGCGATCTCGTGCAGCGATCGTCCGGTGAACGGGCGCTGGCGATGCACCGCCTCCCACAGCGCCACGCAGAACGCGTAGATGTCGGCGCGGTGATCGATGGCGCGACCGAGGTGCTGCTCGGGCGCCATGTACATCGGCGTGCCCATCACGATGCCGGGCATCGTCAGCTGCATCTCGAGGCTGCTGGCCGGGGCCCAGTTCGACTCGCTGGTGTCGCCACCTTCGATGGTGGCGTCGTGGTTGCTGCGCGGCCCTGCGAGCGCACGTGCGAGCCCGAAGTCGAGCACGCGCGGCCGAGCATCGCGACCGACCATGATGTTGTCGGGCTTGAGATCGCGGTGGATGATGCCCGCGGCATGGGCGGCCTCGATGCCACGGCCCGCGGCGATGAACACCGCGACGATCTCCCGCCAGCTGCGCTCGCGCTGCGCGAGCCACTCGGTGAGCGTCCAGCCCTCGATGAACTCCATCGCGAGGTACACGCCGTCGGCGATCGTGCCGACGTCGTAGAGCGCCGCCACGTTGGGATGGGACAGCTGGGCCATCGACTGCGCCTCGCGCTGCAGTCGAATCCGCGCGCTCGCATCGGCCGCGCCATCGATGCCGCGAACCACCTTGATGGCGACCCGCCGATCGAGCTCAGGATCGTACGCAGCATAGACGACGCCCATGCCGCCCATGCCGATGCGATCGAGCACCACGAACCGACCGACCGGAGTTCCGCGGGGCAGCTCGCCATCGAGCAGCTCGGCCGCACGCTCGGCCCGCGCGGCCGTGCCACCGCCGTGGGAGAGCATGGTCTCGTCGCCCTCGAACCCCGGTCGCAGTGTCAGATCGGCATCGACACCGATGGGATCGGGGTTGGCCGCGGGGCTGGCCTGGGTGGCCGGCGATGGCGAGGAGTCGGGCATCCGCTGCGGTCGTCGCCGCAGTGTACGATGAAACGCCCTTCGCGCCGTTACGGCTTACCGAGGCGTTTCTGGCCATCGGCGCCGATGGGCGCCTGCGCCGGCGCATCGGCGGTACCGGGCGAGCGCGTGTCCTTGGTGGGATTGGCGGCGTCGAAGCGCGTCCAGTCGGGTCCGTCGCTCGTGGCCGCGCCGTTGAGCGCGAAGTTGTAGCGCGCGATCTTCTTGTAGTACTCGGCGAGCTCCGCGAGGTACTGCTTCTCCGGCTTGGGCTGCTTGGTCTTCGCGTCGCCGCGGGGCGGGAATGCAAACAACACCACGCCGACGCCGTGCTGGCGCATGTGCCAGCAGACCGCCTCCATCTCGGTGCCGGCATCGACGATGCCGTCGAGGTTCTGGAACTTGTTGCCGTTCTCGTCGACCTTGCCGGCGTTGGCGGGGTTGTTGTGGAAGCCCGGGGCGTTCTTGAAGCCCATCTGGAACACCGCCGCGCGCGTCGCCGGCTTGTTGCCGTTGTGGATACCCTTGCCGACCGCGTAGTCGAGGATCTCGCCGTGCCAACGGTCGCGGGTGGCCGCGGTGGTCGGCGGATTGGCCGAGAACGTGTCGTAGCACATCGGTCGCACCACGAGGTTGGGCAGGCCCGCGCTCATCTCGTAGGGGTGGTTGAGCACGAAGCCCTCGGCCTTGCCGCCGCCGGGGGCCTCGGGGCACGGCAGCACCGTCTGCGTCGGGCTCGACAGCGGACCGGCGGCGACCGACACGAAGCGCCCACCGCTGCCGTCGCCCTTGACCAGCTCGGTCGCGACCGCGCGATACAGCCGCGTGAGCTTGTCGCGCAGCGAGACGTCGGAGACGCTCTCGTTGTCGAAGCCCAAGCCATCGAAGCGCTGCGTCGGCGTGCGTGGCCCCTTGGTGGTGGGCTCGTCGAGCTTCGCGACCATCTCCTTGGCGAAGGCATCGATCTGATCGTTGCTCGCGGTCTTCAAGAACGACTCGAACCGCTGCGTCCGCGGGCCCTTCTTGACGCCGCTGCCGGTGAGCTGGAAGCCGGCCAAGCACTGCACGCCGAACTTGTGGCAGGCCGCAGCCTCGCGCGCGCCGCGGTCGGCCGTCATCATGATCTCGTAGCCGATGCGATTGGTGGTCTCGTCGTTGGCGATCGTGAAGATGAGGGTGAGGTCGTCGACGATGCCGGCCGCGCCCGCCACCACCTTCTCGTCGAGATCGGTGGCGCCGACCCAGATCGACAGCCGGATCCGCTGTGTCGGCACCACGCTGCTCATGCTCGTCCTCCGGTGAGTTCGGCGTCGTGCGCCGCGACCAGCTCGGCCATCGTCGCGCCATCGTTCACACCCGTGACCGGCAGGCCGTGATCGCGCTGGAACGCCGCGATCGTCGGCGCGAGCTCCTCGGCGAGATCGTAGCCGAGGTTGTGCAGGCGCTTGCGCGTGCGGGCGTCGTCATCGCCGACGTCGTAGTCGAGGTAGATGCGGCGCGTGTACGGGAACCGGCCCAGCCACGCGACGTCGTCGGGCGCGCCCCATCGCAGGGTCACGCGGCTGGGCGCGAGCACGTCGACCTCCACGAGCCGGCCGTCGGCGTCGGTGTCGCCCTCGCGGATGTCGTGGGCGCCGGCCTCGAGCTGGTAGCGCACGTTCGCCAGCGGCGCGCGATCGCTGCCGTGCAATCGCAGCCGCAGCGTCGTGCGCAGCAGCTCGCACGGCGATCGCCGCGCCATCGCGTCGTAGAAGCGGCACGCGAAGGTGTCCTTGTGGGTCGCGTACTCGCGGCGCGTCGCGCCGGGGGTGCGCCGCAGCTCGCCGTCGGGCCAGAACTGCGCCCGACACTCGGCGTCGCCCTCCCGCGCCCGCGGGCAGGGCCAGCGCGCGGGATCGATGCTCGAGCCCGGCGGGAACAGCAGCACCAACACGCGACGATTGGGCAGATTGGCCTCGTTGCGCGCGGTCTTGTCGGGTGACTGCGCGAAGCTCTGCTCCTCGCTGGCCGACAGCACCCGCAGCGGATTGAACTCGCTGCAGCCCTGCACATCGCCCTTGCCGCCCTCGTCGGTGCCGCGGCCGAGGAAGTCGGTGCGCTCGAGGCGGAAGGGCGCCTGCGTGTCGTCGGTGACCACCGCATCCATGTAGCGCTCGAACAACGCGCGGCGGGTGATCGGCCCCGCGGCGCCATCGACCGCGAGCCCCTCGGCGGACTGGAACGATGCAACGCTGCCGTGACCGAGCGCGCCGAGCATCTGCGGCACCGCCTGCGTGCGCCAGTCGTCGCCGCCATGCGGCTGCGCGTAGAGCTGCTCCCAGATCGCGGTGTCGCGCACGAGCATCGCGTAGATCGACAGCGCGCGGCGTCCCGCGAGCACCTTGTTGTAGCCGTCGTCACCGACCGGATCGGCGTGGCCGAACACCGACGCGGGCGGCTGCCCCGTACGCCGCCACAACGCGGCGAAGCGGGCGAAGTCGGGCTTGGCGGCCGGCGACACGAACGACGAATCGAACGCGAAGCGGACGTCATCGAGCCGCCAGCACGCCATCGGCAGCAACGGATCGCGCAGGGTGTTGCGCGCGGCGGCCTCGGTGGTCGCGACCGCCAGCGGCAGCCGACGCGGCGGTCGCCAGCTGCCCGCGACCGAGCCGTGATCGTCCGGGTCGCTCACGTGCCGAACGCCGCCTCCAACGCCTCGCGCGCGGCGTCGTCGAGGCGGCCGTCGATCGGCAGGCCGAGGTCGGCCTGCAGCAGTGCGATCGCGAAGGCGAGCTCGTCGGGATCGCCGTCGACGAGCTCGCCCGCGAGGTAGCCGAGCGCGGCCAGCCGCATGCGCAGGCCGCTGGGGGTATCGATCGGATCGAGGCCGCCGACCACGAGTTCGCGCTCGGTCTCGCCGTAGGTCAGCAACACGCGCTCGGTCTGTGCCCGCACCGGGATCTCGACCACGCCGTCGTCGTCGGTGTGCAGCGTGTGCCGCTCGCCCTCGACGTCGGCCTCGACCGCCTCGCCGACCCGCGGCTCGCCGTGCAGATCGAGCAGGCGCAGGCGCAGCGTCAGCGGCGGGGCATGCAGCCGAAAGCCGTGGCGACGCCCGGCCGGCACCTCGAACGCGGTCGGCTCCGCATCGGGCACGACGATCTCGTCGCCCTCGCACAGCACGTGCGGGTTGCCCCGCTTCGAGCGCAGCGCCGCGTTGTCATCGTGCGCCCACAGCCGCTCGGGATCGCGGATGCCACAGCGCGCGGCGATCTTCGCGAGGTGATCACTGGGTCCGACGACGACGATGCGCGACATCCCTGCCCCCAGCGACTCTACCAGCCCGTCGGCGACACCGTGGGGCCGAGCCCGGGCTCACGCGGCCTCGACGTCCTCGCGGGCGCAATCTGGGAACCGCACCACGCACTGCCCCGCACGCACGCCATCGACGCGCGCGAAGCCATCGGCGTCGAGCTGGCCCGTGATCACGCGGCCATCGGGCAGCTCGACCTCGTAGGCCTCGAAGGGCACCGGCCGGTCGGCGCCGTCGACGAGCACGATCTCGAGCCAGGTCAGCGCCTCCGAGGCGGTCTGTGGCACGGCCAGCAGCCGCAGCGGCACCGCGGTCTCCTCGCGCGTCGCCGGCACCACACGCGGGCCGACGCCGGCCGCGTGCGACTCGGGCACGAGCAGCAGCAGCACGGTGCCGCGGCGGAGGCGATCGAGGGTCTCGTCGTAGGGATGGCACTCGCCGTGGGTCTGCCACCAGCGCACTGCCGCCTCGGGCTCGAGCGCCGCGCGGCGCTCCACGACGCCGGCCGCCATCGCCTCCCACAGCTGCGCGCGCCCGAACGCCCACGACGCCGCACGCATGCCCGGAGCCTCGCTGTACCAGTGCATCACGCCAACGTCCCGAACCGTCGGAGGCGCGGGCCGTGCCGGTGTGACGCGGCCCGGGCGAAATCCCGCAGAACCTCGCCGCAGCACCCGTGCGCGCCCGATCCGCGGCGGCTTCCCTGCGCGGGAATCGACGCCTTCGGTCGCCGGCGCTACAGCCGTGGACGCATGATCGTGTGGCTCGCCGCGGCGCTGGGATTGTTCGTCCTGCAGACCTTGGTGCCGAACTCGCTGCGCTACTTCGGCGGCGACGGCCCGCTCGGCGCTTCGCTGCGTGCCGCACTCGGGCCCCGCGACGCGACGCCGCGGGCCTCGGTGCTGGCCGACCGCGCCGCGCGGGCGCTCGCGAACCTGCACGAGGCGATGGTCGTGTTCGTGCCGCTCGCGCTCGTCGCCCATGCGCAGCACGCCGACGATGCCAAGCTCGGTGCAGCGATCTTCGTGCTCGCCCGCGTGGCCTACGTGCCGGCGTACCTGAGCGGTGTGCCCGGCGTGCGATCGACCGCGTGGGTGGTGTCGTGGGTGGGCCTGGCGATGATGATCGCGGCGCTGTCGTGGGGGTAGTCGCTCGTCCCCTGGACTATCCGGCGCGAACCGGCGGATAGGCGTTGCAGCTCGGCGCGCCGACCAGCTGCCCGAGCGCGGCGGTCAGCTTGCCGATGCGACGGGCGTCGCGCTTGTCGCTGAGGTGCACGACGACACCCGAGACGATCGCGCCGCGCACGTGCACGTCGACGACCTCGGGATAGATGCCTTCGAGCTCGAACGCGTCGACCTTCGCCGCGAGGTCGGCCCGCTTCGCGCCGTCGGCAAGCGGGATCCAGGCCGTGCTGCACGCGTCGGTGAACGGGCGCGGCTCGGCCCACTCGAGCACGGCCCGCGCGGCGGTCGTGGCGTCCGGGATCACGAAGGGCTCACCCGCGGGTGCGCCGGTGTGCAGCAACTGTACGGGCTCGCCCCAACCCCCGGTCGCGACCCAGATGTCGTCCGGGGCGATCGCCACCACACCCGACGGTGGTGCCGACACCGGCAGCTCCTCGAGCACGCCGCCACGGACCCGGAACAACACCGCACGCGACGCATCCTTGCCGATGTTCACCGAACACACGAAGTAGGCCGATCCATCGCGATCGATCGACAGCGACGACGGGGCCGAGTCGCACTCGGTCGGGACCTCGCTCCACGCCGTACCGTCGAAGCGGGCGACGTATCCCGTCGACGCGGCGTCGGGCGCCGTCGCGGCGACGCCGACCAGCCACGCGCGATCGGGCGCCGACATCTTCACCCGGGTCTCCGCACTCGGCATGACCCCGCGACCGGGCAGTGTCAGCTCGCGATCGACGGTCGCGTCGTGGTGCAGGACGACGGTGCGATCTCCCTCGGCGATCGCTGCGACGATCTCACCGCTCGCCTGCGACGCGAACGCCTGGACATCGCGCATACCGAAGGCGGGTGCCTTGGGCGTGCCGCGGAGCACCACGAGGCGCTTCTGCTTGGCGATCGCCGCCGCGCTGGCGGCCACCTCGGCCGCCGGTGGCCCGGACTCCTCGTCGCCGGGGTGCGCGTAGCGGGGCTCGAAGCTGTACAACGCCAACAACGAGCCCTCCGTCCAGCGCCCGAGCGCGCGGGGGAATCGATCGAACAGCCGATCGCTCCCCGCGATGCGCGACCACACTCCGTTGCTGCGCCGGTAGACCGCCGGCGTCTCGTTGCCACCGCGTCCGCCGGATTGCGGCCGCAGCACCAAGATCGCGCCGTCGGGCCACCCCCCGCCGAGCAGCTCGGTCTGCCACCAGCTGTAGCCGGACTCGACCGACTCGAGGATGATGTCGCGCTCGTCGATGCCGCGCGCCCAGTCGGCGGCGTGCTCGATCGATCCGTCGGCGCGCAGGCGCATCAGCGCGGCGCCGGTGGCCGCGAAGGCCTGGGCCCCGTCGAGCTCGAACAGCCGCACCTCGGCCGCGTTGTTGCCCTCGCCGCGTGCGCCCGCCACCACGAACGTGGGCGCGTCGGCGGGCACCTTCGCGTGACTGTAGGACTGGGGCACCGCGGCGGGCTCGACCGGATTCGCATCTGCGACCGGCTTCGCATCCGCGACCGGCTTCGCATCCGCGACCGGCTTCGCATCCGCGACCGGCTTCGCATCCGCGACCGGCTTCGCATCCGCGACCGGCTTCGCATCCGCGACCGGCTCAGCGATGGCCTTCGCGGGAGCGTCGGGCGCCGCCGCATCGCAGGCGATCGCGACGAGCACCAACGCCGAGGAACACACACGTGCACGGAGCATGGAACTGATGCTAGCGCTGTGGAGATGCGACTCGCGACGCAAAGTGTGAGACCTCGGCTCCTGGGAACAAGCGCCGCGCGGGCTCGGTAGCCGACCGCCGCTCGAGTGGACGCATGAAAGCCGTCACCCACGATCGCTACGGTTCACCCGACATCCTGCGCCTCGAAGACCTCCCGACGCCGGTCCCGGCCCCGAACGAGGTGCTGGTGCGGGTCGCTGCTACGTCGGTGAACTCGTGGGACTGGGATCTGCTGACCGGCACACCGTATGCGTTCCGACTCGCGCACGGTCTGCTGCGACCGCGTCACCGCGTGCTCGGGGCCGACGTCGCCGGTCGCGTGGAGGCAGTCGGCGAGCGCGTGACCCGGTTCGCCCCCGGCGACGAGGTCTTCGGCGACCTCTCGGCGCACCGCTGGGGTGGCTTCGCCGAGTTCGCGTGCGCCCCTGAGACCGCGTGGGCGCGCAGGCCGGCGTCGATGCGCGTCGAGCAGGCCGCCGCGCTCCCGCAGGCCGGCTGCATGGCGCTGCAGGGGCTCTGTGAGGACGGCGGCCTCCAGCCCGGCCACGCCGTCATGATCAACGGCGGCGGCGGCGGTGTGGGGACCTTCGCGATCCAGATCGCGCGGGCGGTGGGCGCCGAGGTGACCGGTGTCGATCGCACCGACAAGCTCGAGACCATGCGGGTGCTCGGGGCCGATCGCGTGCTCGACTACACCCGCGAGGACTTCGCGCGCGAGGCGAGCCGATACGATCTCATCCTCGACGTCACGGCGCATCGCTCGATGTTCGCGTACGCACGGGCGCTCCGGCGCGGTGGCACCTACGTGATGCTCGGCGGCGCACCCGGACGGATCCTGCAGCTCGTCGCCGTGGGACCTTGGATCTCGTGGCGACAGCGCAAGCGCATGCGCCTGTCGATCATGAAGCCGAACCACGGCCTCGACGCACTCGTCGAGCGGTTCGCAGCCGGCACGCTGACCCCGAGCATCGATCGCGTCTACGCGCTGGAGGAGGTCCCCGAGGCGTTCCGGCACTTCCATCGCGGCGTACACGGTAAGCTCGTGGTCCGCGTGGGCTGACGACGTGTCGGGCCGACGCATCGGAGCGACCCCTCCCATCAAGCATGGTGGCGAGTCACCAGGGCTCGACCAGTCGCAAGCTCGATCCGCACGATCGCGATCTCGTCCCCACCGCTTCCGCGATGAGACGGCGATCTCACGATCCTGCGCGTTGCCCCCGGGCGCGGGTGCGCCCTTCCTCGGGACGGACTGCCGTCTGGCGCAGCTGCTGGATCTCCTCCATGCGCGGGCGATCCGGCTGCATCACCGCCGCCAGGTCCATCAACGCGTTGCCGATGGCGCCGCTCAGCAGCCCGATGCGCGCGGCGTGGCGGGCACCCACGCCGAAGCGGCGCGAGGCCCAGCGCAGCATCCAGCACAGCATTGCGAACGCCGTCAGCACCACGACGACGGTGGCGAGCCCCGGCGGCAGCGGTGGCGGTGGTGGGGGCGGTGGCCCTTCGATCGTGGGTCCATGGCCGTCGAAGAGCGGTCTCACCCACTCGAGCACGAGCCCCAACATCGCGGACAACGTAAGTGCCCGATGCCCGGATCTGACCACGCGCCCGTGACAATCGAACCCACAGGCGTGGTGCAGCAGCCGGCCAGCGGGTCCGGTAGAGTCCCGCCGTGGTCGCACGCGCTTCGACTCCGCCCGCGTTCGGTCGCCTGCTCGCGCTGTGGCGCAGCCGACGTGGCGCGACGCAGCTGCAGCTCGCGAGCACCGCGGGCACGACCCCCCGCCACCTCTCGTTCCTCGAGACCGGTCGCTCACGCCCGGGCCGTGAGCTGGTGCTGCGCCTCGCGGCCGCGCTCGACATCCCGCTGCGCGATCGCAACGCCATGCTGGTGGCAGCGGGCCTCGCCCCCGAGTACCCCAGTCTCGGGCTCGACGACGATCGCTCCGCTTCGCCGCTCACCGCCGTGCTGCAGCGCGTGCTCGCGTCGCACGAGCCCTATCCCGCGTGGATCTACGGCACGGGTCTGCGGATCCTCGGCGCCAATCGGGCCGCCGCGCGGCTGTTCCCCGATCTCGCGCAGATGGACCCGACCGCAATCATCGACCTGTGGTTCCGCCCCGGGCCGCTGCGCGCGATGATCGAGAACTGGCCCGAGGTCTCGACCGCCCTGCTCGACACGCTGCGTCGCGAGGTCCGACAGACCGCAGATCCGCGCTCGACCAAGCTCCTGCGCCGCGCGGAGACGCTGGCGCAGCGGGCCTCGCTCGCGCCCACGCCACCGGCGGCCGACATGCCCTTCGCGTGCCCACGGCTGCGCATCGGCGATCGCCGAGTCCGCACCATCGGCGCGGTGCTGCGCTTCGACACCGCCGTCGAGGTCACGGCCTCCGAGCTCCGCGTCGAGCTGATGTTCCCCGCCGACGAGGCCAGCGCCGCCTTCTTCCGCGACGCCGCAGCGGCTGGCTGAACGCGGGCGCGATGCACGAGCGGTGCGCGAGCTCCTTGGCCTGCGCGGCGCAGCGTGCCTGCGCGCGGGCGACCCCGGGTGAACGAGCTCATCTCCGCCCGGCAACCGCCGGCGGGGGCCGCTGTCGCGACGCAATGGTGGTGTCACAACTCGAGAAGCCCGGTCTCACCCCCGCCATGACACCGCGCAGTTCCATTCGCGCTACGAGCTTGGGGCTCGCAGTCCTCGGCCTCGCCGGCAACGCCCGCGCCGAGTACACCGTCCACGCCACCGGCCGCCTGGTGTATCGCGATGCGGAGGGCAACAGCGGGCCGCTGCGCCCCAACCCGCGCGTGCGGGTGCAGCTGATGGACCAAGACATCGACTTCGACGAGGTCATGGCGGTCGGCAAGACCAACGCCGACGGTCGCTTCGACCTCACCGGCAAGGCCGAAGACTCGTGGACCGTCTGCGACGGCTGCGACAAGCCGGACCCCTACATCAAGTTCATCCTGTGGGAGAACGACCGCGTCGACATCCACAACCTGTGGGGCTTCACGCACTTCGGGCTCACCGCGGCGCGCGAGGATCGGGCCGGCACCATCGACTTCGGTCAGTGGCGCTTCGAGAGCGACGAAGCGCTCTATCCGCGGCTCTTCGCCTACGCGCAGCGCCAGTACGCGAACTTCACCGCGTTGAGCGGCGACGCGAAGATCCCCCGCAACGACGGCATGGTCGACGTGCTGGTGCCCGAGGTGTTGGAGGGCGGCGTCCCGTACACCGGCATCGATGCAATCCACTGGCCCGGCGACTACTTCGACACCACCGCAGTCTTCCACGAGTTCGGCCACCGCATCCGCCACGCGCAAGACGGCGGAGAGCCGCACTTCATCGGCGATCTGATGCTATTCCAGTACGCCCGTACCCACGGCATGTACATCGACGGCAAGCCGTACCGCTCGAATCTCGGCTTCGCATTCAACGAGGGCTGGGCGATCTATCACTCCACGTTCCTCGACGAGAACGACAAGAAGCGCGTCGAGAACTGGGATCCGATCCAGGGCAGCGGAAAATTCGAGTACGAGGGCGAGGTGGCCTCTCGCCTGTTGCGGCTATCGAAGGCATGCGGCGGCTTCGATGCGCTGTGGTCGGCGCTGAAGTCGGGCACCGGCAAGGACATCGACGGTGGGCCACCGGCGGCCCAGAGCGGCATCCACTCGTGGCCTCAGTTCGAGACCTGGTTCATGAAGAAGAACCCCAGCTGCCACATGATCTGGAATCCGGCCCCCGACGCGTTGCACCGGATCCCCAAGACCCTCGAGCACGTGATTGGTGTCGACGCGCAGCGCCACACCATCGGCAACCAGCTCGATGGTTTCGACGCCAGCCCGCTCAAGGTCACGGTGAAGTGGGACGCCGCGCGAATTGCCAAGCTACCCGCAGCGATCCGTGCGCCGATGACTCGCATCACCGAGAAGCGCAAGCAGGCCTTCATCGCCCACGAGGCCCACGTGCGCTCGGTGCTCCGCACGCACGCAGAGAAGTTCGTACCCGCGACCGCGAAGTCGATCGCCGATGGTTCGCGCGACAAGCAACTCGCTGCGGCGCGCGCCAGCATCATCAAGGCGATCGGCGAGCCGCGGATGAAGCAGCTGGCGACACTCAAGGCGGCACTGCTCGAGGAGAAGCGTGCGAATCGCGACCGTCGGTTCGGCGCCTACGCCGACCGCCTGATCGCGAAGTACTCCGAGCACGAAGACGCGATCCGCGAGGCCATGGCGACGCCGGGAGCTCGGATCCCCGACGCGCTGATCCCCCGAACGCTCGGTTCGACGATGGTCCAGGGCGACTGAGTTGCGGATGAACGCGAAGCGTTCACCCGCGACGAAGGCAAGGAGCGAAGCGATGAGGGATGGGGAGGACTCCGGCGGGCTCGGCCCGACGGAGGGGAAGGGCGGGCCGCCCTTCCCCATTGCTTGGTAGGCGTGGGCTGAGCGGGCGCGGCCGGGTGACCGCACCCGGCCGCGACGCGCCCGTACGTGACGGACGCCTCGCGATGTGGGTGGCTGAACCGAACCGCGCGTCACTGCGGTCGCATGATCGTCGCGAACCGCAGGGAGCCCTGGCCGTTGGCGTCGATCGCCGTGCCGTCCGCACACGTGACCGCGTCGGGCGCGATGCAGTAGCGCACGTACCACGACTGCACCCACGCTCGTGCCTCGAACCCCGCCGCGACCGGGGGCCCGCTCGCGCTGAACTCGTGGGCCAGGCCGATCGGTGCGTCGCTGACATCGTGGAGCGTCGTGATCGGATCGAGCGACACGTCGTCGAACGGTGAGCCCGCGATCGAGAGCAGCACCCCGTGGTAGCACGAGTTGCTGCCACACGGCCCCGTCACCCGCACCGTCGCCGCGCCGCCACCCGCCCACGCGATCGGCTCGCCCGGCACGAACGTGCCGACCGCGGGATCGAGGATGTTGCCGACCTGCCCCGAGTGATCGCCGTCGATCACATAGCCCGGCATCGGCGGCTCCGCCTGGGTCGCGCAGTAAGGCACCCACGTCTTCACGCCCGCCTGCTCGATGCGGGTCATCCACGCCCACGTGCCGTAGTTGTCGCCATCGGCGGCGTCGATCGTGCCGGTGATCATGCACGTGTCCGGATCCACCGCGAGCCCGGGCGCGATGATGCCGTTGCCGCTGCCCGGCGGCACCGAGCACGACAGCGGCGAGCCATCGCCACCGACCACCAGCGCGCTCGGATCGTCGCCCGGCTCGAGGCAGGGCTTGCCGAGCGCATCGAGGTCGATCGAGATCGCCGGCCCCACCGCGATCGTGCATGTCGCCGTCGCGATCGCACCCTCCTCGCTCGCGGTGACCTCGACGTCGTAGCTCCCCGCTTCCGCGGGCGTGCCGTAGATCGTTCCGCCGATCTGCGCCGACACCAGCCCGGCCGGTAACCCTTCGGCCGACCACAGTGCCGAGCCGTGGTCACCGCTCAAGCTCGGCGTGAACGAGAACGTCGCCCCCACCGCCGCCGGCGGCACCTCGCCGCACTCGACCACCAACATCGCCGGCGCCGCGGAGCTCGAGCTGTCGGCGACCGCCGTGCTCGACGACGCGCCGCCCTCGCTGCTGCTGCTGCTGCTGCCTTCGCTGCTCGTACCCGTCGGCGCCGTCGTGAAGCTACCGCCCACGCCGTCGGCTTCGCCGCACCCCAAGGACCACGCCGACACGCCGATCAGGATCGGGCGACAAGGCAAGCGCATGTTCCCACGCTAACACGAAGGCGCGCGCGAAAACGTCAGCCCTCGGGGTCGAGCACGACGTCGTTGATCGGCTGCACGTTCATCCCGCCGGGGTAACCGTACGAAACGTTCTGCGTGTTCGGTGTCGTCAGCGGCGTGCCCCAGCCCCACACCCACAGCCCGAAGCGGCCCGCGCTCGTCATCTCGTGGCGACCGTTGTCGCAGCCATCGACCGACATGAAGTTGCCGGTCGAGAGATCCACACGCGTCCACTCGTAGTTGCCCACGCTCTCCCAGCCGTCGAGCACACCCAAGCAATCGAGATCGACGTCGGCGAAGCTGCCGTTCACCGCCCTTCGCACCACCACCAGGTTCGTCTCGGGATACGTCGGGTCGGTGAAGAACACGAAGCGCGGCATGTACTGCTCCGGCGGGACCCCGAGCACGAAGTCCGAGTCGCCGTAGCCGCTGATGCTGGGCTGCCACTGCGAGCCACTCATCAGCTCGAGCAGCACGAAGGGGTGGTCGGCGTCCTGGCTCTCGACCACGAACGGATCGGCGCTGATGAAATCGACCGCCTCCCCGCGCTGCACACTCATCGGCGATCCGGCGATGTTCGTGCTCCACGTCAGATCGGTGCCGTCGACGACCCCGACCACGCGCCACAGCGCGGGCTCGTCCACGCGCGGGCGGTGCATCACCCCCACATACTCGTGCCCGAGCGAGCGCACCGGCGGGATCATCTGCTCGGCGTGGTCGGAGTACGGGGTCCCGACCGGCACCTGCATGCCAGTGTGGCCGCCCATCAGCCCCACCGGCTGGTCGGTCTGCACGATCGAGCCGGTGAGCTCGGCGCTCTGCGTCAGCTGCAGGTGCTGGCCGCGATCGAGCAGCACGTCGACACTCACGCCCGCCGGCGTCGCGGGCACGCCCGTGCCGCCGACGATCGCCGCAGTCGGCTCGATCGTCACGGTGGTGCCATCGACCTGCGCCACGATGTTCGCCGTCGGCACGCCGATGCTGGCCGCCTGCGGGTTCACGACCACGTAGTTGGTGTCCCAGGCACTGGTCGGCAACAACAGCGACGCGCCGGTGACCGCCGCACTGCCGCCGCCATAGGGATTCATCTGGTAGGCCACCACCGGTACATCGGTGGTGATGCGGAACGCGTCGCCGATGCCGGTGCCGGTCACAGCGACGCCGCTCGGCACCGCCGACGCCACCGGGCACGCTGGCCCCGCGCCCTGCGGACCGCTGAGGAACAGGATCGCGACCTCGCCCGGCGCGAGCCCGACGGCACCGTCGTACGCGTCATAGGTGAGTCCGGGCCCGGTGCCGTTGGGGATGCGCGCGAAGTCATCGACCGTCAGCGCCGTGCCCTGGTAGCTCACCTCGATCGTCGCCGGCGTGTTCCAGGTGTTGGCGACGAACGCGACGAAGCAGCGATTGCCGGGACCATCCCAGTGCTGCATGAAGGTGGCGTAGTACTCGCAGCCGATCGACTGGCGGTTGTTGGCGGCCGCCGTGCACGCATCGATGCACGTGCCGGTCGCCAGGTCGCAGCCCTGCGTGCCGACGCAGCCGGTCACGGGCGCGCCGTCGCAGGTGAGCACCTCGTGGAAGTCGGCCGAGCAGGTGAGGCAGTCGGGTGGCGGCAGATCGGGCTCGACCGCGAAGTCGAACTTCACGCCGCCGCCGCTGCTGCCGCTGCTGCCGCTGCCATCGACCCCGGTGCCGATCGTCTCGCCGGTGGCGACGCCGGTGGTGCCGTGCGTGCCGCTGTCTTCGCTGCCCGCGCTCGCGCCCGTGCTCGCACCGGTCGCCGCCGTCGTCGCGGCCCCGGTGTCGCCGCCACACGCCGCGAGCATCGCCAAAGCACCGGCCCATCGCGCCCGCGCCGTCGTCGTGGTCTGCATCGAGATCATCGCCCCCACGCCAGAGATTCGCCGAGTCGGGCCGCGGGCGTCCATGCATGCGGCTGTACGGATGACCACCGCGCGCGACCGCGCGGCGCGCCGTGGGTCCCTTGCGGCCGCCGACACTGCCGCGAACAGGGTTCCCGCGGCTGCTTGCGCGCGAGCGAGGGGCCCGCGGGCCGCGACGCTGCACCCGACCCCGGTGCGCGGGCGGATAATGGTGTCCAATCGCAAGCGGCATGGACTCCCCCGTCCACAGCGAGCGGCCGAGGGCGCCGCGGGCCGAACCGACTTCGGCATCGGCGCGGGCCCACGGCATCCCGGACATCGAGATGCAGATGGCGATGCGCGCCGTCATGGCGGGGATGCTCGGTCGCGTCCGCGACGTGCAGATCGGTCGCTACGTGGTGCGGCGTCGACTCGGCCACGGTGGCTGCGGGCTGGTGCTGCTCGCCGACGATCCCGAGCTCGGTCGCGAGGTCGCGATCAAGGTCGTGCTACCGACGCGCGATCGCGACGAGCGCGGCGCGGCGTGGCAGAAGGCGCTGCAGCGCGAGGCGCAGGCGCTCGCGAAGCTGCGGCACCCCAACGTCGTCGAGGTCTACGACGCGGGCACCACCACCTACGGCCACGACGCGCGCGCCCGCGACAGCGGCGAGGGGCAGCTCGGTGTCTTCCTGGTGATGGAGCGGCTGCGTGGCGTGACGCTGCGGCAGTGGTTGGATCGTGGGCCGCGACCGTGGCGCGAGATCATCGCGGTGTTCGAGCAGGCGGCGCTGGGCCTCGTGGCCGCCCACGCCGCCGGCATCGTGCACCGCGACTTCAAGCCGGACAATGTGCTCATCACCGACGACGATCGCGTGGTGCTCATCGACTTCGGGCTCGCCGACGAAGCCCAGGAGATCGCGCTCGAGCTCGCCGACGCGACCGGCGAGTTGCTCGACGGTCGCAGCGACGACGGTGACGACGACGACGCGGGCTCCGGCAGCCACACCCGCGCGTCCCGCATCGTCGGCACGCCGATCTACATGGCACCCGAGCAGCACGACGGTCACGTCGCGGGACCGGCGGCGGATCAGTACGCGTGGTGCGTGTCGCTGTTCGCGGCGCTGTTCGGCGAGCCGCCGTTCGCCGCCGCCGGGCTCGCGGAGCTGTCGCGACGCAAGCACGCCGCGATCGTGCCGCGGCGCAAAGGCCCAGTGCCACGCGCGGTGCAGGCGGTGCTCCGTCGCGGGCTCGCGGCACGCCCAGAGCAGCGCCACGCCGATCTCGCGACGTTGCTCGACGTCATGCGACGCGCCTGCGCCCCGCGCAGACCCGTGCAGGCAGCGAGCCTGCTCGCGGCCGCGACCGTGCCGCTGGCGCTGTGGCTCGGCCACGCCCCCACGCAGCACCCCTGCGATGCCGCGCCGGTCGACGTGCAGAAGGTGTGGTCGGCGCCACAGCAGGTCCAGCTCACCACTGCGCTGGCGAGCTTGCTCGATCCCAATGCGAAGCGCCTCGCCGAGCGCGTGGCCGTGCGCATCGAGGCCAACACGCGCCGCTGGAGCGCCGCGCGGGAGGAGGCCTGCAACGCCGAGCCTTCGCCGCGGCTCGACGCCCAGCTCGAGTGCCTCGATCGCGAGCTCGCGCAGACCGAGGGTGTGATCGGCTCGTTGACGGCGCTCGAGCTCGACGAGCTCAGCCGCGCCGGCGCGCTGGTCGACGCGCTGCCCGATCCCGAGGGGTGCCTCGCGCTCGATGCCGATCCGCGACCCGCGGCGCAACGCAGCGAGCTCGCCGAGCTGTGGCGGGGCACCGACGCGCTCGGCGTGGAGGTCAGCGCGACCGGCACGATCGACGATCCCGCGTGGGTGGAGCGCGCGATGACCCGTGCCGACGCGCTCGGCGACGATCGCTTGGTATCGATGCTCGCGTGGCGCCGTAGCCAGGTCGCGCGCGCGGCCGGTCGCTTCGAGGAGGCGGTGCAGTTCATGCGCACCGCGGTGTTCCGCTCGACCGCGGCCGGCGAGCTCGACCGCGCGCTCGAGATGATGCCGATCCTCGTGCTCGCGGTCGGCAGCGACCTGCGCGACCGCTCCGAGGCCGAACGCCTGCTGGCGCACGCACGCGTGATGACCGAGCAGGTCGCGGACCCGCGTCAGGCCCTCGCCACGCTCGACGCCACCTACGCGTACATCCTCATCGAGCACAGTGAGCTGGACGGCGCCAAGGCCATGTACGACCGCGCGTGGGCGGTGTTCGAGACCCTGCCGCCGTCGGAGGAGGCCGCGCGCTGCCTGATGTCGCTGGCGGGCTGGGAGGCCGAGCACGGCGACGCCACCAAGGTGCCTGCGATGCTCGAGCGAGCCGCGGCGATCCTCGACGACGTCGCGCTCCCGACCGATCTCAGCTTCGCCACCATCGCGTTCATCGAGGCCGGCATGGCCGACGATCGCGGCGACTTCGAGGCCGCGGCCGAGGGCTTCCGCGGTGTCGTGGGCCGCATCCGCAGACGTCTGCACGGCCACCCGTTCCTCGCGGTCGGACTCGACGCGGCCGCCCGCGCCGAGGCCAAGCTGGGCCACTTCGACGAGGCGACCTCGCTGGCGGTCGAGGCCCGCGATCTCGTGATGTCGACGCAGGGCCCGAGCCACCCCGATCGGATCCGCTACGAGCTGCTCATCGCCCATGTGGCATGGTTGGGCATGCACTTCGACGACGCCGCCGCGGCGGCCGATCGCGCAATCGCAGCGCTCGCCGACGCCCCCGACGCGATGGCCGACTTTGGTGTCGGCGCGCAGCACCTCGCCGGCTGGACCCACCTCGCGAGCGGTGATCTGCGCGGCGCCGCGGTGCACCTGGCTGCGTGTCGATCGCTGCCCGGCGAGGGTGACTCGAACGTCGACTTGCCGCGGAGCCTGCGTCGGCTCGAAGCCCTGATCACGCGCAGCGAAGGTCGCCTCGAGGCCGCCCGCGCCGCGCTGACGCGGCCCATCGAGAGCCCCATCGACGTCACGGTGCACGACCCCGCACTCGAGCGCATGCTCGACGCGATGGTCGACACGGCGATCGACGGCACCGCGGCGGCCGACGACGGCGTCACACTGCGGGCCGATCGCGCGCTCTACCGCACTGCGTTCGCGGCCGCCATTGCCGCCGCCGCACGTGCACCTGCGACCGCCCTCGCCAACGCCGCGCCGTGACCTCTCGCGCGCGAACCATGCCCGGGCGCGCCGATGTCGTGCTCGCCTTCGTCGGCGTCGCCGCGATTGCGACCGCGCTCGAGCTGCCGCTGCGTGGCGCCGGCGTGCACGCGATCGCGGTCGGGCTCGGCGGCGCGGTCGCGTGGGCGAGCGTGCATGGCCTCATCTGGCTTGGGCTACTGCGGCTGCTCGCCGGTCTGCGCGCGCGCGGCCGCGTCGCGATGCTGACCCTGATCGCGCTCGCAATCGCGGCGTGGCTATCGCTCGAGCTGGCCGCGTTCGCGCGGCTCGGTACGCGCAACGCCGGCCTCGCGTGGTTGGCGATCGCGGGTAGCCTCGGCGCGGGCGGGCTCGCCGGCGCGATCGCGTGGTGGTGGGCACCGCAGGCCGACGGCGCGCCGCGCTTCGTCGACGCGACACCCGAGCGGCGACGTCTGGTGCTCGCAGCGCAGCTGCTCGGCGCGGTCGCGGCCAGTGTCGCCGATCGCCTGCTGTTTGCCGGCCTCCACCCCGCCGCGCACACCGTGCTGCGTGCGACGGCGCTCGCGCTGGTCGCATTCGCCGCGGCCGCCGGTTGGCGCGGACGCATCGCGGCGCCCGTCGACGCGCGACTGGTCGCGCTCGCGTTGCTGATCGGCGCCACGCCGTTTGCGACGCTGTCGTCCGGCACGGCCGAGCTCCAGGCGGTGTGGGCCACACCGTGGGCCGACGAGGGCATCGCGATGTTGCGCCGCGCCACCGACTTCGACGGCGATGGTCACTCCGGCTGGCTCGGCGGCGGCGACTGTGCGCCCTTCGATCCCGAGGTGCATCCTTCCGCGGTCGAGATCCCCGGCAACGGCGTCGACGACAACTGCAGCGACGGCGACGCGATCGCCGACGTGTTCGACCTCGCCGCCGTCGCGGTCCCCACCGCAGCCTCGCCCAAGAGCGTGCTGCTCGTGACGATCGAGACCCTGCGGGCCGACCACACCAGCCTCTACGGCTACACGCGCGAGACCACGCCGGCGCTCGAGCGCTGGGCCCGCGACGCGCGGGTCTACGAGCGCGCGTTCACGGCGGGTGCGTGGACCAGCATCGCGATCCCCACGCTGCTGCGCGGTGTGAACGCCCGCCGTCTGCCCTGGCAGCCCTACGCCGAAACCAACCGCGGGCGACTGTTCGCCCGCGACGAGCCCATCGCCCTCGATCCCGGCGAGCAGGGTGTGCAGACCTTCTTGCTGCCCGACGGCGGTGCACCGCCGCTGTCGTGGTGGCTGCGGCGGCGCGGCATGGTGACCGCAGCGGTGGTCGACGATCGCTTCTCCGAGCTGCTCGATCCCTCGCTCGGTACCGACCTCGGCTTCGATCGCTTCGTCGACGCCGACGCGATCCGCGGCCGCGATCCCGATGACCTCGTGGTCGACCTCGCGATCGAGACCCTCGCCTCGTTGCCGGCCGACCGCCCGTTCTTCCTGTGGGTGCACCTGTTCGGCCCCCACTCGCCCAACACCGAGCACGCCGACGTGCCCCGCTTCGGTGATGACCTCGTGGCCGGCTACGACCACGAGATCCGCTTCGTCGATGCCCAGCTCGATCGCCTCCTGCGGGCCGCGACCGAGCGCACGCCCGCGCTGGTGTGGGTCGTCACCGCCGACCACGGCGAGTCGCTGCAGGCCAACGACCGCATGCACGGTTTCGACCTCGGCCGCGGCGTCATCCAGGTGCCGCTCGTGATCGGCGGCACCGGCCTACCCGCCGGCCGCGAGCCCGCGGTGGTCAGCACGCTCGATCTGGTGCCGACCATCCTCGCACAGACGCAGACCCCGGCGCCGGGCTATCTCGATGGCCTCGACCTCGCGGGCGCGCCGATCCCCGGCGATCGCCGCGTCTTCGTCGACACCTGGCACCGCAGCTTCGATGGTGCGGTGCTCTTCGATCAGGCCGGCCTCACCGACGGCACCCGCGAGCTGGTGCTCGAGCGCACCAAGCAGGCCTTGGGCCTGCTCGACCTGCAGCGACCCGAGACGCCACCCCAGGCCGTGGCCGCACAGATCGACCCCACGGCATGGACCGAGCAGCTGCGGCGCTACGTCGACGCGCCACCGCTGCAGGTCGTCGGCATCGACTGATTCGCGATCAACAAGTCAGCTTGCCGGTGCAGGCCATCAGCGCGGCCGGATCGAGCTGGCTCGGGTCGCAGCTCCACGCATCGGCCACACAGTCGAAGTAGGGCGCCAGATCGCACGCGTACGAGCCGTAGCTGGAGCACGGCAGCGCAGTCGAGACATCGATGCCGCCGTCGCACTTCAGCTCCGCGGCCAGGTCTTCGCACGCGCCGACATTGTCGACCGCACCACCGTCATCGCCCGCGGCCGCGCCACCATCGCCAGCACCGTTGCCCGCTGGCATCATGCCGGCGGTGTTCGAGCTCTTCTCTCGCTGTCGTCGTCGTTGCAGGCGGTGGTGAAGAGGCAGGACACGGTGAGCAGCATCGCGATGCCGCGGGGAAGGATCGTGGTGATCGTCATGATGCCGGGCGCCGTGTACACGACGCGTGCCCACGACGCGGCGCGTGATTCCGCCGTCTTCACGCGACCGCAAGGGTGGCCAGGGTGGCCCGTTGGCCGGCCCACTTGGCCGGATCGGGCCACCCGCACCGACGCCATGCGACCCCACCGCTCGAAAGCGAACCGCGCGTGCTAGGCTGCCGTCGACCGCCTTGTCCGCACCACCGACAGCGCCGACCACGACGCCAGAGCAGCGCCTGCAGACCGCTCTCCGGCTCTACTGGTCGGCGCGCGCGTTCAAGGCAGCGGCCCTGCGCGCGGTACACCCTGACTGGTCCGAGCAGGCCATCGCAGCGGCCGTCCGCGAGGCCTTCTTGTTCCGACATGGATGACTTGTTCGCCGTCTTCGTGTCGCGTCTCGACCAGGCCGGCATCGAGTCGATGATCGTGGGAAGCGTCGCCGCGATGGCCTACGGTGAACCCCGGCTCACGAACGACATCGATCTGGTGGTGACACTGCAGGTCGCAGAGATCCCCGCCCTCGTGGCCGCCTTCCCGGACGAACTCTTCTACTGCGCACCCGCCGAGGTCGTGCGCGTCGAAATCCTCCGGGGGCATCGGGGCCACTTCAACATCATCCATCACGAGACCGGCTTCAGAGCCGACGTCTACATCGCCGGTCGCGACCCGCTTCACCGGTGGGCCATGCAGCGTCGACGTCGTCTGCACCTCGGGAGCCAGGCGCTGAGTGTCGCGCCGCCCGAGTATGTCATCGTCCGCAAGCTCGAGTTCTACCGAGAGGGCGGAAGCGAGAAGCACGTCCACGACATCCGCCGGATGCTGGAAGCCTCGGGCGCGCAGATCGACACGGAGCAACTGCAGTCGATGATCATCCAGCGCGGGCTCGACGACCTCTGGGCGCTGGTGCGGGCCGCCACCGACTGAGGCGGCTCGTGCCGTGCGCTACACTACCGTGGCGCGCGTCGCTTGGCCCGACGTCCCCGGCGACGCTCGGGCTCGCACGGCTTCGCACTCGTGGCCGCGGCAGCCGGCTTCGCGACGACCGGCTTCGCCCCGGCCGCGGGCGTCGGCTTCATCGCGACCTTCGGCTTGGGCTTGCGCGGGCCCGCGTCCTTCACGTGCTGATCGAACCACGCGGTGGTCTCGGCGATCACGTGCTCGACCGACTCGCGCGCGACGTAGCCGTGGGACTCGAACGGCAGCATCACCAATCGCGTGGTGCCACCGACGCCGCGCACCGCCTCGAAGAGCTTCTCCGACTGCAGGGGTACGGTGCCGGGGTTGGCATCGATTTCACCGTGGATGATGAGCAGCGGCTCGTCGATGCGCTCGGCATGCACGACCGGTGACAGCTGCAGATACGTCTGCGGGGCCTGGTAGAGGCTGCGTCGCTCGTTCTGGAAGCCGAACGGCCGCATGGTGTGGTTGTACGCGCCGCTGCGCGCGACGCCGGCGCGGAACAGATCGGTCCAGGCCAGCAGGTTGGCGGTCATCAAGCCGCCGTGGCTGTGGCCCATCACGCCCACGCGCTCGCGATCGGTGACGCCGAGCTCGACGGCCTTGTCGATCGCGGCCTTGGCGTTGGCCTCCACCTGCGGCAGGAAGTCGTCGTAGGCGCTCTGCGTGGGCCCGACCACCGGCATCGACACGTTGTCCAGCACAGCGTAGCCCTGCAGCGCGAGGAAGATCGGCGACGGCCCGACCACCGCGGTGTACTCCTGCGGCGCAGCGTCGACCTGCCCGGCGTGGGACTTGTCGGTGTAGTCGAGCGGGTAGGCCCAGAACACCGTGGGCAGGCGCGTGCCCGCCTCGTAGCCGGGCGGCAGGTACAGCGTGAACGACAGCGGCACGCCGTCGGCACGCTCGTACTTCACGAGCTTCTTGGTGACCGCGCGCAGCTGCGGCGTGGGATCTTCGAAGTGGGTCAGCGCCACCGCGGTGCTGCTGCGCACCGCGTCAGCCTTGCCGGGCTTCGCGACCGGGGCCCCGAGCGTCCGCGTGACGAGGTTGCGCGGCGTGTCCGGCGTCTCGCGCAGCGTCAAGAACGTGCCCGCGACAGGATCGAGCCAACGCACGAAGCGCTCGACGCCCGTCGCATCGGAGCGGAACAGTCGCTCGGTCTCCAGCGTCGCGAGGTCGAGGCGATCGAGGAACGGTCGATCGCCCTCGGACGTGGCGCCCTCGCCCACGAGGTAGATCGCACCGCGATCGACCTGCACCAACCAGCTGCCATCGGCGCTCACGCGATACACTGGCGCGCCGGGGTCGCCATAGCGGTCGTCGTAGCTGCGATCCCACACCGTGCGGGCGGCGGTGGCCGAGCCATCGACCTCGATCAGCTTGGTGAGGAGCCGGTGTCGATCGCGATCGACCTCCGAGACCAGCGCGTGCTTGCCGTCGTCGAACCACGCGATGCCGCCGAAGCGCTGCTTGGTCTCGAACCACGTCGTCGCCGGCTTGCCGACCGGCTTGGTGATCACGCGGTCGTGGTGCGCGACCTCTTTGTAGGTGTCGCCGCCGTCCTGGGCCTCGGCCCACACCAACGTCGACGGTGCGGTCGGTCGCCAGCCGACGTCGCGCGGGCCCACGCGGACGCCATCGACCGGCACCGCGTCTGCCAGCGGCAGCTCCGCGATGGTCTCGACCACGTGGCCCCGCAGGTCCCAGACCTCGACATCGGTGGGGAAGCGCCAGTAGGCCCGCGTCAGCGAGTACGGCCGCTCGATGCGATGCACGAGCAGGTGCTTGCCGTCGGGCGAGACCTCGGTGTTGCCGTAGACCGCGGGCGCACCGAGCTTGCGCGTGCGGCCGCTGGCCTCGACGATCGCCAGCTGCGACGTCGCGTAGTGCTGGAAAAGATCGGCCTCGTGGGGCGTGCGCAGCAGGTCGCGGGACTCGTACGTGCTGCTGGCGGCCGCCGCCTTCGCACTCGACTCGATGCGGGGCCCGGCGGGCGCAGGCGCGGGCTTGGGTGGCGCGCCCGGGACCACCAGCTGCACCAACAGCGACTGCCCGTCGGGCAGCCACTGCAGCGCCTCACCGATCATCGGATTCAGCGCGAGCTTGCCGACCCGGCGCGCCTTTGCAGTCTTGGCGTCGAGCAGCCACAGCTGCACCGCGCCATCCTCGACGACCGTGAAGGCCGCCTTGGTGCCGGCTGCGTTCCACTGGATGTCGTCCACGCGAGCACCGGCCGGCAGCGCCACCGGACGCGTCACGCCGTCGGCGAGCGTCAGCATCGACAGCTCGACCACGTGCCGCTGGCCGTGGTGCGAGCGGTTCTCGGGATCGATGCGCACGCCCGCGAGCTTGAGCAGCGGTCGCGCGAGCTCGGCGATCGGCGGGTAGCGCAGCGTGCGGGTCGCGAGCGCGTACGCACCGACCGAGGGCACCCGCACCGACGGCGGCGCGGGTGTGTCGAGTACCGCGCGCACCTGCGGCGCGGCCTGCTGGTAGCGATCCTCGGCCCGGAGCACGCCGGCGCCCATTCCCATCGCCAGCGCGCCGGCCAGCAGAGCAGACAGGAGGCCCCGCGACAGCGGGGCACGGCGAGGAAGCGGGGCGCGGATCGACAAGGTCACCTCACGTGAAGAGCGATGGATCGAGGCAGCTCTCGTCGCCCGACTGCACGCTCTTGGCGGTCGCGATCGCCTGCGGCAGGATGTGGGCGACGTAGAAGTCGAGGTTGAGCAGCTTGCCGCGCAGCAGCGGGGTCTCGCCGCTGGCCGCGATCGCCCGCTTGGCCACGCGGGCCTGCTCGAGCGCCTCGAAGGCGAGCTGGATCACGCCCATCGTGCGCAGCAGCGGGACCGCATAGATGAACGCACCGTCGACGTTGCCGCCGGCCGCGGTCTTGCCGAGGTGCATCGCGCACGCACCGAGCTGCGCGAGCGACTTTCCGATCGCGTCGGCTTGGGCGGTGAAGCCCTCGGCGCCGGCGGCCGCGAGCTCGGCCTGCGCCTCGCTCATCCAGCCCATGAACACCGCGCCGCCCTGGGCCCGCAGCTTGCGACCGACCAGGTCGAGCGCCTGGATGCCGTTGGTGCCCTCGTAGATCGACTGGATCTTCGCGTCGCGCACCAGCTGCTCGACCGGGTACTCGCCGAGGTAGCCATAGCCGCCGTAGACCTGCACGGCCAGCGCGGCCATCTCGAAGCCGAGGTCGGTGCAGTGGGCCTTGAGCACGGGGATGAGGATGTCCTGCCGAGCCTCGCAGCGCGCGCGCTCCTGCTCGTCGGTGGTGTTGCGCGCGATGTCGTGCAGGAACACCATGCGGATGCACGCTGCGCGGGTGGTCTCGGCGATGACCTTGAGCGTCATCAACATGCGGCGCACGTCGGGGTGCGAGGTGATGGCCACGCGCTCGGCATCGCTGTCGCGCTTGGTCAGCTTGGTGCCCTGCACGCGGTCCTTCGCGTAGTCCACCGCGTAGTGGTACGCGGCGCCGGCGATCGCGGTGCCCTGCCCCGCCACGCCGATGCGGGCCTCGTTCATCATGTGGAACATGAGCGCGATGCCCTCGCGCTCCTTGCCGACCATCCAGCCCTTGCACGGTGTGTCGGCGCCGAGCGCCAGCGTGCAGGTGGCCGAGCCGTTGATGCCCATCTTGTGCTCGATGCCGACGACCTTCGCGCCGTTGCGCGCGCCGAGCTTGCCGCCCTCGTCGAACATGAACTTGGGCACCAGGAACAGCGACAGGCCCTTGGTGCCGTTGGGCGAGTCGGGCGTGCGCGCGAGCACCAGGTGCACGACGTTCTCGACCAGGTCACTGTCGCCACCCGAGATGAAGATCTTCTCGCCCTCGAGCAGCCACACCCCGGGCTCGTCGCTCGGCGTGGCGCGGGCACGGTTGTCGCCGACCGAGCTACCGGCGCCGGACTCGGTGAGGCACATCGTGCCGCCCCACTGGCCGCCGAACAGCTTGCCCGCAACCATGTCGCGGGTGTTCTCCGGCCCGAACGCACGCACCATCCGCCCGGCTGCGGCGGTGAGGCCGGGGTACATCATGAACGCGATCGCGGCGGCATCGAACATGTCGTTGACCGCCATCGTCACGCAGCGCGGCATGCCAGCGCCGCCCAGCTCGACCGGCGCCGACGGGGCAATCCAGCCGCCCTCGGCCATCTGCCGCCACGCGCCACGAAAGCCCGTCGGCGTGGTCACGTTGCCCTCGCCGTCGAGCTTGCAACCCTCGCGATCACCGACCCTGTTGATCGGGCTCAGCACGCCGGTCGCGAGGCGGGCGGCCTCTGCGAAGGTTGCGCGATACGTGTCGGCATCGAGCTCACGGTAGGGTTCGAACTGCACCAGGCGCTCGTGCGCGCGCAGCTGCTCGAAGAAGATGAACTCGAGATCGTCCAGGTCGACGCGAAACGGCGTGCTCATGGGATTTCGGCGCAGAGAATAGCCGCCGATCACCAACTTTGGGTAGGGCGCGACTGCACCATCGCACTGCAGCGCTGCATGGCTGCCGCGCTCTGGGGGCGCGGGGCGAGCCGCCGGCGCGGGGCCGCGCTCCGAACCCTCGAGCAGCCTGCACGACGCGGGACGTCGAGGCGGTACGCGCTGCGTCCGCCTCGCCGACCACGGGCACACCAGCAGCCCGCGCCGCTCGACGCCCGCGCGCCTAGTACCTCGACACAGCGATAGTGACGGGCCATAACACCGCCCTGACCGCGCCTCGCTGCGTTGCCGCACCTTGAAATACGCCCGGTATTCCGGCGGCACGGCGCCTTGCGGAGTCGCGGCCATGACGGCGTTCTGACCCATCACTATCGCTGTGTCGAGGTACTAGAACGAGAAGTTCTGGTTCGCCCAGATGCCCTGGCCGGACTCCGAGAAGCCGCAGGCGACCTTGGTGTACTCGGTGTTCGACATGTTGATGTAGTGACCGTGTTCTTCGAAGGGCTCGCCCGGCCCCTCGTCCCACATCGCCTGCAAGCAGCCGACGATGACCTGATCGGTCGACGGCCAGTCGGGGCAGGTGTTCTGCGCGAACTCCTCGCAGGTGCCGAAGTTCGCATGGGCGACTCCGCCTTGCTGATCGGCGGCGGACTGCGAGTCGGTGCACATCTCGGCGTCGGTCCAGCGCGCCAGCGGTGGCAGGCACTGACACTCCCAGCGGAACTGGTTGATGCGATCGACGCAGTCCTGGTACGGGTCGCCGCTGCTCGCCGCAGGGGTCGGTGTGCAGCCGGCGATCGGCTCGGGCAGCGGTCCGCTCTCGCAGCCCGACATCGAACCGCCACTCGAGTCACCCGCACTCGCGGTGTCGCTCGCCGTCGCGCTCGCGCTGGCACTCGAGCCCTGGGAGCTCGCGCCGCTGGCCGAGCCGCCGCCGCTCGAACCGTCGCTGCCATCGCCACCGTCATCGCCGTCGGAGGCGATCACGCACGCGCACAGAGCCAAGATCACACCCAGGGCACAGGTTCGCATCACCGCAGTAGACCACGGCGGCGTCACGCTCGGCAACGCGGGGCCGCGACGGCCGCGACCGCCGGCGCCATCGGGCGATCGATTCCGACCGAGCCGAGGGGTGTGTGCTCGCCCCGAGCCGCGACTTTTGTGCGCCGACCCGGCTGGCGTGCGGCGCTCGTCCGCTGCACGATCGCGCCTCGCGTCGGCGCCAGGCCGGCGTCGGCCCAAGGTTTCGATCGCATGGAGTTCTGGCGTCACGCGCTCGTCGGCAACCTGCTGGTGCTCGCGATCACCCTCGCGATCGCAGCGACGCTGCGGGCCCGCATCGCCCCGCTGCGGCGGCTGGGCATCCCCGATGGCCTGCTCGCCGGCGCGCTGGCGCTGCTGGTCGGGCCGAGCGCGCTCGACGTGGTGCCGCACTCGCTCGCGTTCGGCGGCGCCGTGCTCGAGCCGCTGGTCTACCACGGCTTCGCGGTGGTGTTCATCGCGCTGGGCCTGCGCGCCGCGCCGCGCGTGCTCGTGACCCCAGGCGCGCGCTCGCTGGCATTCGGCTTCATCGCGCTGGCGGTGCTGCAATCGCTGCTGGGGTTCGCCGCGATCGCGGCGTGGTCGGCCGTCACGGGCGACGCGCTGCACCCCGGCTTCGGCTTCATGCTGATGCTGGGCTTCGCGCAGGGCCCCGGCCAAGCGCTCTCGCTGGGCAGCGCGTGGGAGGCGCTGGGCTTCGTGCAGGGCGCACAGATCGGCCTGCTGTTCGCCGCGTTGGGCTTCGCTGCATGCTGCGTGCTCGGCATCCCGCTGGTGGCGTGGGCGCGTCGGCGCGGTTGGCTCGATCCGCCGACGCCCATCGAGCCGCCGCAGGCCGCGAGCACGAATACCCACGAGGCCGCGCACCACGACGGCGGACGCGAGCAACGCATGGAGCCGTTGACGCTGGCGGCGGTGTGCATCGGCTGTGTCTACGCGCTGGTGTTCGCAGTCCTCTGGAGCCTCACCTCGCTGCTGCCCAGCGGCAGCTCGGCCGCCGCCACGGTGTGGGGCTTCCACTTCCTGGTCGGCTCCGCGCTCGCGATCACGCTGCGTCGCGTCGTCGATCGCACCCAGTGGTTCGCGCTCGACGACATCGTGCTCTCGCGCATCGCCATCACGGCGGTCGACCTGACCACGGCCGCCGCCCTCGGAGCGCTCGAGCTCGACGCGATCGGCCCCTGGCTCGCGCCGATCCTCGTGATCGCGGCCGCCGGCGGCGTGTTCACCCTCGTGGTGACGCTGTGGCTGGGTCGTCGCGCCTTCCCCGACGCGCCACTCGCCCACGTGTTGATGCTCTTCGGTACCTCGACCGGCACCATGCCCACCGGCTTCGCGTTGCTGCGCATGGTCGACCCGGAGCTGCGCGGGCCGGTCGCGCGCAGCACCGTGCTTGCGGCAACCGCTGCGGTGCCGCTCGGCATGCCGCTCTTCCTGGCGGTGATCCCGATCTCCGTCTCGGGCTGGCGCGACGGCGACGGCGGCACCGGCACCACGATCGCGATGCTGGTCGCCTATGCGGTGGTGTTGTTCGCGCTGTGGCGCCGTCGTGGCGGCCTGCGCTCGCATCCGCCCTGGTGGCGCGCGTGGCCGCGCGACTAGTACCTCGACACAGCGATAGTGATGGGTCAGAACGCCGTCATGGCCGCGACTCCGCAAGGCGCCGTGCCGCCGGAATACCGGGCGTATTTCAAGGTGCGGCAACGCAGCGAGGCGCGGTCAGGGCGGTGTTATGGCCCGTCACTATCGCTGTGTCGAGGTACTAGCCTCGACACCGTTCGCACGGTTTTCACAGGCGAAGGATGCGCGTGCCGAGTGTCGCGCGCACGCAACAGGCCGCCTGACGCACGCGTGGTCGCGACGCGTCATGCAACCGCAGGCAACTGCGCGCGACGCATGCGAGGCGAGTGTTCGCGAGACCACGGACGGTGAGGAGGTTCGTCGGGTTTCGAGCGGCGACGCTTGGGGTTCGCGATGCGAACGACGGGTGCCACCCGACCGTGCACGGCGCTGCCGGGCGACCCGCATCACAGCGAGTGGCGCACGAGCGGACGATCGTCGCGCACGGCGTCATGGTCTCTGGCGTGATCGCAACTGCTGCTTACCTCTTCCTCGTTCAGATGGTTTTCACAGCGCCCGGCCCCGAGACGGCGCCGACCGTTTCGAGCACGGCGTCGACCGCTGCGTCGGCAGCTGCGACTCGCCGCGCACCGCAGCTGCCGTGGTTCTCGCGCAGCGGCTACTTCATCATGGGTAGCTCGCCGATGGTCTCGATGTACGCCAACGGCTTCGCGCCGGGCATCCGCTACGACGTCGAGTCCGGCTTCGCGTTCCGCCGCGGCAACCTCCGCCTGATGTTCGGCGCCAACCCCAAGCTCATGCAGTACTTCGGTCGCAAGCGGCCCGCCGGCGGCCTCGACGGCGTGGTCACGGCCTCGTGGCGCGCGGTCTACGTCCGCGCCGGCGCCGGTGTGATGGCCAACATGCCATCGGGCCCGCGCGGGGCCGAGCTCGCGCGGGTGCTGCCGGCGGTGGGCGGCGTCGCCGGCATCGGCGTGCAGACCATGCGCGACCACGTCGGTGGTCGCATGGGCGTCGACTACGACTTCCGCGTCGACACCACCGGCACGCGGATCCAGACCGTGATGTTCACGCTCCAGCTGTGGTTCGGCTGAGTCACGCCGCTCGAGCCGCCCGCACGCATGCGCTCCCCAGGCGGTTCAGGCCACGCCGCGGGGGAGCGCGCCAGCCCGCGCACTCTCGACCGCGACGATTCGTTGGAGCACCGCAGTCGTGAGCGCGTGGAAGTCGTCGCGACAACGCGCTACCGCGGCCGCGTGGGCCCCGATGGCGCCGTCGGCCGGCTTCAGCGCGAACATGGGCTTGTGCGCATCGTGGGCCAGCGGCATGAGGCTCTGATAGTTCTTCATGATCCCGAGACACGCCGGATCTGCTGCAGCGTCGTTCGCGGGAGCCTGGTCCATCAGCAGGCTACGGTGATACTCCGCGGGCATGCGGCTCACCCAACGCTCGTAGGCCCGCACCGGTCGACTGAGGCGCATGACCGCCTGCATCAGCACGTAGCCCAGCGGGTTCATCCCGCCGTCCGGCAAGTCGACGCCCGCCGGCCTTCGATCGAGACGGTCCTTCCAATCGCGACGCCAATCCGCAAGCGTCGGTCCGAGGTTTCGCAGACCCTGAACGGAGAAGAGGTCGGGAGCGAGTGGTGTCACGACGTGTTGTGCGGCGAGCAAGGCGGCGCGATTGATCGCTCCCAGATTGGGGCCGACGTCGATGATGGTCACCGCGGCGGCGTGCGCATCCGAGGCGCGACGGGCAATCCGATGGAACGCCGACAAGGTTCGGAACGCCGCCTCGTCGCGGTTGAGCGCCCTCGGCCACGCGTCCGACAGCTTGTCCTCGAATTGTGAAAGGCCGAGATCACCGGGCACGAGTCCGAGACGCTCACCGAGCAGCTCGATGTGCGGCTCACCGACATCCCCCGTACCGCGAAGGATGGGGCGCAAGCACCCGAGCACCGTGCTCGCATGCTCCGGTGTGTCCGGCCACAGCTGTTCGAGGCGTTCCTCGGGCAAGCACATCGCGGTGAGATTCGACTGCGGATCGAGATCGACCACGAGAACGCGAATCCCGGACTCTGCGAGCATGTGCGCGAAGTGATAGACCAGCGTCGTCTTGCCGACGCCACCCTTGTTGTTGAAGAACGCCAGCGTCCTCACGCCGACCTCACGATTGCCGCGAAATTGCCCGGCTGGAAGCTGAACTCTGGCGGGGGGTTGCCGTTGTCAGCGCAGGCCCTACGCGCCATCGGCACACCGAACCCGAATCGCTGAACGTAGCCGAGTGCGTGCAGGGCCTCAGCGATCGTCGGATTGCGATAGTCGTTCCCGCCGGGATTCCCGAACGTCTCCGGTGTCGCACGACCGAACAGTCCACCCGGATTGTGGATCTCGATCCGATCGCGGAACCAGTACCACTGCACCGGTGCGTAGCTCGTCTCGTAGTTGCGATGCTTCACTGCGTTGCGAAGGAGTTGCTGCAGCGCATCGACCGGATAGTCAGGCCGTACGACCTCGCGATCCGTCCCTGCAATCGTCGTGGCGGTGCGGATGTGTGCACGCGTGAGTTCATCCATCTGTCGCAGGAGGATCGGCAGCGGACCCCGGAGTTCGCGTCGATCGACGACCGGGTCCGCGAGCTCGAGACCATCGATGCGCAGGAACTGGATGTATGCCCCTTTCACGAACGCGGTCGGCTCGTGACCGAGAACCAGCAGCCCCGCGACGTTGGGGACGGCGTCTGGGTCCGCGAGGTGCAACGCCGCGAGCTGTTCGGGCAAGGAGCGCTGGTTCTCCCGGAGCGTCTCCGTGTCCACCGCGTTCGGTAGGTACTCGCGTCGAAACAACTCGAGGTCGAGGTCGTCGATCGTCGCACCGTGGACGGTGGTCTGATCGTACGGACCGTCCCAGGCGCGCCGGCGCTCCACCAGCACACGCTCCTCATCCCGTGTGGCGCGGCGCGACGTCGGCCCGACACGAATCCACACTGCTCCGCGCAGCCGCACGGGTGGACTCGGCGAGGGGTGGACCTCGACCACCGCAATCGGCACGCCCTCGTGCTTCGCCTCGTACACGTCGATGCGGGGGAACGGCAGGATGTTGCCGTCGCTCCGGATGTTCGCGAGGTCGCGAAGGAGCTGGTCCGTCACCGGCGTCCCGACGGGAGCCCCGGCATCGGTGACGCCGACGAGGACGAAGCCACTCGCGCCTGTCCCTGGGAGATCGTTGGCGTACGCGCAGATCGCTTGCTCGACCTTGGACTTGTCGGACAACGACTGCTTGCGCTCGACCTGCTGACTCTCGAGCGCGCGGGCCAGCGCCGTCACCGTCGCTTCATCGATCATGCGTCCGAGGAGCATATCGCAGGTCGCCGGGTTTCTCGTTCCTGGGTCGCCGGCTGCCGCCGCGGGCCGCGGCGACGTCGACGGTGTGGTGCTCGCGCCCGTCACCGGAGGCTCGATCGATAGCCGCGGCAGCCAAAGCCTGCTCGCGTCGACGATGGTTCGGCTCCCCGCGACGTCGAGCGATGGCCCCACGCCACCCGCGTCGACTACACTCGCGTGGTGATGCCGACCGCCCGTCTCGCGCACGCGTTCCTGTTCGTCTGCGATCTCGAGCGCATGATCGACTTCTACGTCCGCGCACTGGACTTCACGCGCGAGGACACCGCGGACGCCGGCTTCGTGATGCTGCGCGGGCCCGCGGGGGGCGACCTCGCGCTGCACCGCGTACCCGACCACGTCGCGGAGGCGATCGCTCTCACCTCGCCAGCCGCGTGGCGCGAGGAGTCGGCGATGAAGCTGAGCTTCGCGACCGACGATCTCGCAGGGCAGCGACAGCGCGTCCTCGACCACGGAGGTCAGGCGAAGGCGCCGTGGTCGTGGGACGGGCGCGAGTACTGCGAGTGCGCGGACCCCGAGGGCAACATCGTGCAGCTGCTCGCGCCCGCGCGACCCCACGGCGGGTGATGCCGCTTTGATGTGGCCTGCCCCACGCAAATTACCCGTGGATGGTTTGGCCGTTCGTGTGACTCATGGTCCGATGCGACGGATTCCAAGTCCCCGCGGGATGGGCACGCTCGCGCTCGGCTGCGCGCTGCTGGTCCCGGGCTGCTACTCGGGCCTCTCGGGCCAGGCCGGCGATGCGGCCTCGGGCGCCGAGGGTGGTGGCACCGATGCCGGTACGGCCGGTAGCGGGGCCGATGGCGGCAGCTCCGACGGCGGTGTGCCCGAAGGCGAGTGCGCGGCGATTCCCGCGGCCCCGCTGCGACGCCTCACGCCTGCGCAGTACCGCAACACGATGCGCGATCTCTTCGGCGACCCCGACTTCGATCCGAGCTACGCCGACCTCGCCGACATCACCAGCGAGCTCGGCGTCCGCCAGCTGCGCAGCGACGCCGAGGCGATGGTCTCGCGCAAGGCCAGCTGGACCAAGCCGGTGTTCCCCTGCGACACCAGCGGCGCCGCCGACGAGGCCTGCGTCGACAGCTTCATCACGGACTTCGGCCGCCGCGCGCTGCGACACGCGGTGACCGAAGAGGAGCGCGCGACGCTGCGCGCCACCTACGACGCCGCACTCGCCGAGCTGGGCTTCGCCGACGCGATGGACGCGCTGCTGATGGCGATGCTGCAGAGCCCCGCCTTCGTCTACCACTTCGAGGTCGGCACCGACGTGCCCGACGCCCCGGGCCTGCGCAAGCTCGACCCCAACGAGCTGGCCTCGCGCCTGAGCTACCTGCTGTGGGACAGCCTGCCGGACGACGAGCTGTTCGCGGCGGCCGACGCCGGCGATCTCGACAGCGAGGCCGGGCTGCGCGAGCAGGTGCAGCGGATGCTGGCCGACACGCGCACCGACGCCAAGCTGCAGCACTTCGTCTCCGACTGGCTGCAGCTCGACGGCGGCAAGCTGCACTTCCCGCTCGAGGAGACGACCAAGGACGCCGCGCTGTTCCCCGACTACGACGCGTCGCTGCAGGCCGCGATGCGCATCGAGCACGAGGCGCTGGTACGCCGGGTGTTCTTCGAGCAAGGTGGCGACTTCGAGGCGCTGCTCACGACCCGCGACGCCTACGTGAACGCCTCGCTCGCGGAGCTCTACGGCGTGCCCGGGCCGGCCGACGACGATACCTGGGCGTGGGTCGAGCTGCCCGCCGGCGAGCGTGCGGGGCTGCTGACGCGGGCCGCGTTCCTCACGGTGTACGCCGCTTCGAAGGCGCAGTCGCCGATCCGGCGCGGCGTGTTCGTGGTGAAGGAGATGATGTGCCTGCACCTCGGTGACCCACCGGCGAACGTCGACAACACCCCGGTCGATGGTGGTGAAAACGTCGACGAGAACGGCAATCCCATCGTCCGCACCGTGCGCGAAGAGACCGAGCTGCGCACTGCGGGCGGCAGCTGCACCGGCTGCCACGGCGTGATCAACCCGGTCGGGTTCTCGTTCGAGCACTACGACGCGATCGGTCGCTGGCAGGACCAAGAGCTCGTCAGCGGCAAGCCGATCGACGCCAGCGGCGAGCTGGTGGGCGACATCGAGGGTGCGGTCGACGGCGCGCTGCAGACCAGCGAGCGCCTGGCCGGCAGCACCATGGTGCGCGAGTGCTTCGCCGATCGCTGGGCCATGCTCGCGCTCGGCGTCGAGGGCTCTGCGCTGGACCCTTGCACGCAGCGCGACGTCCGCGATCGGTTCGTCGAGACCGGCGACATGCACGAGCTGCTCATCACCTTGGTCACCAGCGACGGCTTCCGATACTTCTCGACGGAGGGGCAGTGATGCGCCGCGATTTCAAACACTCCGGTCGACGTGCGTTCTTGAAGGGCCTGGGCGGGGCGGTGCTGGGCCTGCCGCTGCTCGAGTACACCCACGGCCACCTGTGGGCCGCGGGCAACGGCGCGCCGCGTCGCTTCATCACGATGTTCGAGCACGGCGGCACGCTGTCGAACCAAAGCCACTCGGGCCGCCACGACGGCACCGGCGCCGAGCAGGGCAACGATTGGTGGCGCCCCGCCGATCCCAGCAGCACTGCGCTGGTGCTCGGGCCCATCCTCGAGCCGCTCGAGCCCTACAAGGCCAAGCTGCTGCAGCTCGAGGGCGTCGACAACAAGGCCGCGATGTCGCAGGCCGACTACAACTCCGGCGGTCACGGCATCTCGAACGTGACGGCGCTGACCGCCGCGCTCGCGCCGGGCGGTGACGAAGCCGCGATCGCGCAGAGTCCGAGCATCGATCAGGTCGTCGCCGATCGCTTGTTGGTCAGCCAGCCGGTGCCGTTCCCCCGCATCCACCTGATGGTGCCGGGCCACCAGTACGGCACGCCCTACTTCCGCGCCGCGGGCGAGGCCGCCTACGGCGAGGAGAGCCCGGCGGCCGCGTTCGCGACGCTGTTCGCGGGCGTGAGCGGCGGTGAGCCGAGCGCGGCGCAGCTGCGACAGATGAGCCTTCGCGGCAGCGTGCTCGACGGGCTGATCGAGTCCTACGATCGCAGCAAGGGCCGCGTGAGCGCCAAGGACCTCCAGGTCATCGAGGCCCACCTCGATCACCTGCGCGCACTCGAGTACGAGCTGCAGCATCCGGTCGTGTGCGAGCCACCGACCGGGATCGACGCCAACGGCAACGAAGTCGGCAACATCATCGGCGATCAGCACGTGCAGCTCATCATCGCGGCGCTGCGCTGCGGCTTGACCAACGTCGCGAACCTCGAGATCGCCGACATCCTCACGCCGTGGACACCGGTCGGTACGCCGATGGACTCGGCGTTCGGCATCGGCCACTCGCTCGGCCACTACGCGCGCGACGTCGGCGCTTCAGGGGTCTCGTCGTCGCTGCTCGACACCTGGCTGTCGGAGATGCTCGACAACCGTCGCTGGCGCGTCAGCCTGATGGCTCAGCTGCTCGAGGGCCTCGACGATCCCGGCTTCCTCGAGGGCGACGCGACCCTGCTCGACAACAGCCTGGTGCTGTGGACGAGCGAGTTCCGCGAGCCCGCCAACCACGTCTCGGCCAACGTGCAGGTGCTGCTCGCCGGCAGTGCCGGCGGCTACTTCGAGACCGGCCGCTTCATCGACTACAACACCCACGCGGCCGCCGATCCCAACACCCTCGAGTACTCGAGCAACGAGTCGACGCACAACCTGTTCACCTCGGTGCTGCAGGCGATGGGCGAGGCCGACACCCACTTCGGCTCGGATCACGCCTCGCACACCGGCCCGCTGCCCGGCCTCACGGCTTGATCGAGCGATCGAGCGCCCGCGTCCGCTACGCGGGCGCGTCGAGCTCGACGTTGAGCAGGTGCAATCTCGGCGGCGATCCGGCGCTCGCGACTGCGCAGGTGGGTCATGTGCTCGACGCTGACCGCGAACGGGCTCACCACGACATCGTGCTCCGTCAACAGGTCGCCACACCGATAGGCGATCTCGCGAGCCTCGATGCTGGTCAATCCCTCGATCACGACGAGCACGTCGACATCCGAGTCCTCGTCACCTTCGCCCCGCGCCCGCGATCCGAACAACACCAGCTCACGGAGTCGATCGCCGAAGCACCCTACCAACCATCGCTTGAGCGACGCGAGCGCGACCCGTTCTGCGGCGGAGACGTGCACCTCGGCAACAACTCTAGCAGAGTCGAGCAGGCCGCGCCGATCGACGCGCGCCCACGCCCGGTCGCGTCGGGGCGCGAAGCTCGTCCCTCGCGCGTCGCCCTGCCGTGACCGCGCGCCCGCGGCTTCGTCACGCGGACCGCAGATCGTTCCGACCGCACCCGCGCGTCGGCGTCGGGATTCCGGGCGTGGTGACGGGCTCGTCGTGGCACCCTGCACGCGATGGATCCCTGGGACGACGACACCCTCGCGAGTCTGTTCCCCGACGCGGCTGCGATCCCGACCGCGGTGCGACTCGATCCGGCGTCGCAGCCGGCGCGTTGGCTCGTCGATGGCGTGATCACCACCGCGACGCGCTCGCGGCCGGTGCGCTCGCGCGTGGCCACCCGCGACGGCGGCACGCTCACGCCGACGCTGCTCGGACACGAGGCCGAGCTCGGCACCGACGAGGCCGCGCACGCGATCGCGGCGGCACGTCGTGCGTGGGATGACGGCGAGGGCGCGTGGCCGCGCGCGACGGTCGAAACCCGCATGGCCGCCGTGGCGGCCTTTGCGACCGCGCTCGAGCAGCGGGTCGACACCATCGCGAACGCGTTGATGTGGGAGATCGGCAAGCCGCACGCGTCGGCCCGCGACGAGGTGCTGCGCAGCATCGAGTACATCCGCAGCACGCTGCTCGAGCTGTCGCGCCTGCGCACCGACGACCTCGCGATCCAGCACGGCGTCGCGGGCGGTGTGCCCCACCATGCGCGCACGCACCGACGCGCGCTCGGCGTGGTGCTCTGCGTGGCGCCATTCAACTACCCGATCAACGAGTTCCTCACCACGTTGGTGCCGGCGCTGCTGATGGGCAACGTAGTCATCGCCAAGACGCCGCGCTTCGGCGCGCTGGCCAACGACGCGATGCTCGAGGCCATGCGCGACTGCTTCCCCGCCGGCGCGATCGCGATGCTGCCCGGGAGCGGGCGGCAGGTGATTCCGGCGGTGATGGGCGCGAGCCAGCCCGATGTCGCCGGCAACCCCACCGGGGTCGTCGGCGCGCTGGCGTTCATCGGCAGCGAGACCGCCGCGAATGCGATCCTGCGCGCTCACCCGACGCCGATCAGCCTGCACAAGGTGCTGGGCCTCGGGGCCAAGAACGCCGCGGTCGTGCTCGCCGACGCCGACCTCGACGCGGCCGCGGCCGCGATCGTCAAGGGTGCGCTCGGCTTCAACGGCCAGCGCTGCACCGCCGAGAAGATCGTCTTCGTAGAGCGCGGTCGCCTCGCGGCGCTGCTCGAGCGCATGGTCGCGCGGGTGGACGCGCTGACGCTCGGCATGCCGTGGACCCCCGGCGTCGGCGTCACGCCGCTGCCCGAGCCCGACAAGCTGGCATCGATGCGCGCCCTGCTCGACGACGCGATCGCCCACGGCGCGACCGTTCGCAACCACGACGGTGGCCGCGGGTGGTTCTCGATCATGCGCCCCGCCGTCGTCGCCGAGGTCACGCCCGCGATGCGCCTCTACCACGAGGAGCAGTTCGGCCCAATCGTGCCGGTCGCCGCCTTCGACGACCTCGAGGAGGTGCTGCAGTGGCAACGGCGCTCGCCGTTCGGTCAACAGGCCGCGGTGTGGGGCCGGCCCGAGACGGCGCGGCCGCTGGTCCGACACCTGACGCGGTACGTCGCGCGGGTGAACGTCAATGATCTCTGCCAGCGCGGCCCCGACAGCTTCGGCTTCTCCGCCACCGACAAGTCGGGCTTCGGCACGCTGTCGCTACGCGAGGCCCTGCTCGCCTTCAGCCGGCCGGTGCTGCTGCAGGCACGCGACGCCGACGTGCTCGATGTCTTCACTGCGCGACCAGGGCGGTAGCAGACCGCTCCGTGGTGCCGGACGCGGCGCTGCTACCACGCGCCGATCCAGGCGTTGCCCGCGGCGTCCTGGAACGGCGGCGGATTGGCGTCGGTCGCGATCACGAGGTCGTCGACATGGCAGTGGTTGTCGGGCGGCATCTCGTCGTTCCAGTAGGTGAAGAGGTAGAAGTAGTCGATCACGCCGCCCTCATCGGTGATCGTCGGCACGTCGGTGCGATCGAAGATCAGCACGTCGTCGCGCCAGATCCTCACTCGCGCGTCGCCGCCGTCGTCGACCGGCACGTCGTCGACGAAGAGGTACATCTCGTAGCGCTCCCAGGTGTCGCGGGGCAGGCTCTCGCCGTCGTAGACCGCCCACACGTCGTGGATCTCCTTGATCGTTCGCAGCACCGAGGTGGTCTCGTCGGCGCGGTCGACGTAGAGATCGTTGTAGCCGGCGTTGCTGCCATCGGCGGCGCGAGCATGCAGGCGCAGGAACTTCATCCACGGCGATGCGCTGAACTCGAACGCGCTGGGCCACCGCACCCATAGGCGCACCCAGACCTCGCCGCCGCGTGCGACGGCGGGGTCGATCGCGAGCACGCCGCCCCACTGACCGAACCCGCCACCGTCGCCGGCTGCGATCGCCATCCTCGCGGACTGCTGACCACGATGGGCGGCCTCGGTGGTCGCGGTCGTGCGGCCGGCGGCATCGAACGGCGCGAAGCCGCTCAGCGACGCGCCGTCGCCATAGCCCTCGAAGTCGTCGAAGAAGTACGGCACCCACTCGACCCCGGTGGTGCTGCTGCCCGCGTCGGTACCACTGTCGGCGGCGCCGGTGCTGCCCTCGGTGCCGCCGACGGCGGTGGTCGTGCCGGCGGCGGTGGTCTCCGCCCCGCCGCTGGTGCCGGTCTGGCCCGAGCTGCCCTCGGGGTCGAAGCTCGCGGCGGAGCCGGGGCCGTCGGTGCCGTCGTCGTCGTGCCCGCTGCTGCCGCAGGCGATCATCAGGGAGGCCAGGACCGACGCGATGGCGCGGGCGAGCGCAGGATCGTGCATGGGGGAGAAGACCCTCGGGGCGCCGTTCGGTTCACGCCCACGTCGCGGTTCGGCGCGACGGCCGACCGGCGGCTCGGCCCGCGAGCCCGCCTACTCGCCGATCTCGCGCAGCTCGGCGGCCCAGCGCTCGAGGTTGGTGCTGGTCTCGCGCAGCGTCTCGGGCGCGGCGTGGATCTCGTCGATGCGCTTGCGCAGCAGCTCCAGACCTCGCCGCAGCCGGCTACGCACCGTCCCCGGCGCGACGTCGAGCGCGATCTCGAGCTCGCGACCGCGCACGCGCTCGAAGTAGTAGAGCTCGATGGCGATCTGCAGGTCGACCGGCAGCGTGCGCAGGGCCTGCAGCAGCAGGCGTCGGTCGCTGCTCGCAGCAACCGCCTCGCTCGGCGAGACCCCGAGATCGGTGATCGACGAGACCCCGAAATCGGTCAGGTCCTGGGTCTTCATGCGCTTGCTCAGGTGATCGTAGAGCTTGGTGCGCGCGGCAGCGAAGAGGTAGCCGCGGAAGGCGTCGGCGTCACGGATCTGCTCGCGATGGCGCACACAGGCCATGAAGGTCTGCTGGATCAGGTCGTCGATGCCGTCGGCGACCTTGTTCTCGAAGAAGCGCCGGATGGGCTCGAAGTAGCGATCGATGAGCTCCCCGCCGGCCGCACGATCGCCGCCCTGCCAGGCCGTCAAGAGCTCCGCATCGGTCGCCACGCACGCCGATGATAGCATCCGCGATCAGAACGGCGAGAACCCAGTCTTCTAGGGGGCGCCGTGCTGGGGCTCCGGGCGCACCCGATGACGGCGGAACTCGAATCACTGCTCGAAGCGCTGGAATCCCCACCCTCGGAGCTCGATTCGCTCGAGGGCGCGCGGCTGCATCGGGCGGTCCGCGCCCGCCTGCTCGACGAGACCATCCCCGAGACCCGCATCGACCGCTACGTCGTGCTCGAGCGCCTCGGGGTCGGCGGCATGGGGGTCGTGTATGCCGCCCACGATCCCGAGCTCGACCGTCAGGTCGCGATCAAGCTCGTGCGCCACTGGGGCAGCGACCAGCGCGACGCCGACCAGCAGCGGCTCGTGCGCGAGGCACGATCGCTCGCGAAGCTCTCGCACCCCAACGTGGTCGCGCTCTACGACGTCGGCATGCACGGCGACCGCGTGTACCTGGTGATGGAGCGCGTGCGCGGGATCTCGCTGCGGCGCCACTTCGCCACAGGCGCGCGCGCGTGGACGGAGGTGCTCGCGTGCTACCTCCAAGCCGGCGAGGGGCTCGCCGCGGCCCACGGCGCGGGCATCATCCACCGCGACTTCAAGCCCGACAACGCGATCGTCGGCGACGACGCTCGGGTGCGCGTGCTCGACTTCGGCCTCGCCCATGGCGACGTGGGTGCGCCCATCACCAGCTCGACGAGCGGACTCGACCTGGCGATCGGAACACTGACGGCGACGGGCAAGGTCGCCGGCACGCCGGCCTACATGGCACCCGAACAGTTCGCGGGCGCCCCCGCCGACGCTCGCACCGATCAGTTCAGCTTCTGTGTCGCACTGTGGGAGGCATTGTTCGATCGGCGCCCGTTCCACGCGAGCACGGTTGCGCAGCTGAGCGAGGCCTTTCAACGCGGCGTCCTGCTTGCGCCCGCAGAGCCCGACCGCGCGCCCGCGTGGCTGCGGCGGGTGCTCGAGCGCGGCCTCGCGATCGACCCGGAGCGACGCTGGCCGAGCATGCGCGCGTTGATCGACGCCTGCACCACACCACCGCGTCGACGCCGGTGGTGGTGGCGAGGTCTCGGCATTGCCGGAGCCGCCCTCGCGCTGTCGTTCGGTGCGCTCGCGTGGCGAGACGCGCGTCGACGGGCGGCCTGCGAGGATGAGGCGGCGCGGCTCGCCGACGTGTGGACTCCCGAGGTCGCGGCCGGGGTCGCCGAGGCGTTCGCAGCCACCGAGCCCGCGCACGCCCGTGAGACCGCCGAACGCGTCGACCAGGTGTTGACCGGCGACATCGCAGCGTGGACACAGGCCCGCGCCGACGGTTGCCTTGCAGCGGTCGACGGCAAGCTCACGGCGGCGGCGTGGCAGCAACGAAGCTGGTGTCTCGACGAGCACCGCGCCCGGGTCGAGGCGCTCGCCGAGCTGCTGCAGACTCCGGATCGCGACGTCGTCAACGCGGCGCTCCGCATCGCCCACCAGCTGCCGTTGCCCTCGACCTGTGACGACGACGCGCGGCTCGCGAGACTGGCTGGCCTGCTCGACGCCGACGTCGACCGCGACGCCGTCGCCGGCCTACGGCGACGGATCGCGCGCGCAGGGCTGATCGCCGAGGCCGGGCGTCCCGACGCGGTCGCGAACGCCGAGGCCGTCCGCAACGACGCACAGCTGCTCGGTGATCCCATCTCGATCGCCGAGGCCGAGATCGCGATCGCCGGCGCCCAGCGGGCCCGTGGCGAGCACGCCCTCGCGGCCGAGGCCTACCAGCGCGCGTACTTCATCGCCGAGCCCATCGGCGCCGACGAGGTGGCGTTGATCGCAGCGACGCACCTGGTCGACACGATCGGCTACCACCTCTCGCGCGTGGAGGAGGGCCTGGGCTGGGCACGCCACGCCCAAGCGCTGCTCGAGCGCAGCGGCAACTCGCAGATGCAGGCCGCAGAGCTCGCGCATCGACTCGCCACCGTGCTCGACGCCAAGGGCGACACCCAAGCAGCGCGCGAGAGCTACGAGCGAGCGATCGCCCTGCGCACCGAGCTCGTCGGCCCGGATCATCCGGCGCTCGGACGCGATTGGGCCAACCTCGGGAAGCTGCTCGCCGAGCACCGCGACCTCGACCTGGCGCGCGCGGCGTTCGACGAAGCCGAGCGCATCTTCATCGCCGCGTACGGCCCCACGTCGCTCCAGCTCGCAGCGGTCTACGCCGGCCGCACGCGGGTCGCCCAGCTGGAGGATGACCTCGCAGCAATCGTCGACAACTGTGAGCGATCGCTGGCGATCGAGGAGGCGCTCTTGCCCGCCGATCACCCTCGCATCGCCGCGTCGCTCGGCCGACTCGCGCTCGCCAAGACCCAGAGTGGTGCGAACGACGAGGCGCGAAGCCTCTTCCACCGTGCCATCGCGATGCAGCGCCGGCAGGGCGGGTCTTCGAACCTGCGGCTGGCGAACTCCCTGGCCAATCTCGCGGTGCTGGAGCTGTACACCGAGAACTTCGCGCGCGCACGCAATCATCTCGACGAGGCACTGACGATTCGACGGGCGTTGCTGCCGCCGGAGCACGTCGACATCGCGATCGTGCTCGCGAGCCTCGGTGACGTGATGCTCGCGCAACGCGAGTTCGAGGCCGCGTTGCGCTACTACGAAGAGGTCCGCGCCCTCGCCCAGGGCACCGACCTGCGCACGCGACACGAGCTCGCGCGCGCGCGCATCGGCATTGGCTCGGTGCAGCTCGAGCTCGGACACCCCGAGCTCGCGCGCGAGCCACTCGAGGCCGCGCTCGCCGATCCCGAGGCCGAGGACTCCGATCCCATCGCGCGCTGCGAGCTGCGTCTGGGGCTCGCCCGCGCGCTGGCCGAGAGCGGCGCCGAGGGGCCCCGCGTGCAGACCCTCGCGCGCGAGGCCCAGGCGCTGTGTCGCGAGGACGAGGCGCGCGCGAAGCCCTACCTCGCGCAGCTCGCCGCGCTCACCGGCGACACGCCGCCCCCCGGTTGACGCGCGCGAAGGCGCGACCGCGTCAACCGGCCGGAGGATCGCGACCCGACGCCCCGGCGACGACCTCGAGCGGCTGCCGTCGCCACGACACACCGCCGCGATCGTCACGTAGCACCACCCACAGCACCGCCTCGCCGGGCTCCTGCGGCGCGGTCCAGGCGTTGCTGCTGCTGGGCTCGAGATCGTCGTCGGCGCGGCCGGTCCGCGCGGCGTCGAGCGTGCCGTCGGTGGCGTACCACGCGACCGAGATGGCCTCGCGACGCTCGTCGATCGCGAGCGCGACGGGATCGAAGCGGGCGTACCACTCGGCGCCACCGCAGCCGGCCCCAGTCGGGCAATCACCGGCGCACGCGCTGGCATCTTCATCGAGCGTGCAGGCTCCGTCGCCGCAGCGCGGCTGCGCGGCGCACGACGCCCAACGCACGCGCAGCTCCACGCGATCGCCCGGCTGCACGCGCAGCGGTTCATCCGGCGACAGCACCGGCGCATCGTCACCGCCATCGTTGCGCGCGAGCGCCTCGACCACCGGCGCGACGTTGTCGCGGTGGCGACGACGCAGCTCGGCGGCCTGCGCTGGAGTCGAGCCCGCGGTGCCGCAGTCGAGCCGCACGCCGAAGCCGGCGAGCTGCTCGTCGGCCTCGAGCAAGAGCGGCTGGTAGTAACCGCCGGTGAGGTCTGGATCCACTGCACGCGCCTGTGGCTCGCCCGGCTGCGCCGGTGGTGGATCGGGCCCGAACAAGCGACAGCCACTCGCGGGCAGCGTCGCAGCCACCGCGTCGCCGGTGCCGACCGAGACCCGCGCATCGGGATCGGCATCGATGCAGACCTGCGCGATCGGGCCAACCTCCGCGAGTGCGCGTCGTTCCCCGCACGACCACCACCGCAACGCGCTGGGATCGCGTTCGCCGTCGGGATCGACCCACAGCGCGTGCAAGGTCACCACGGCCCCCGGAGCGGCCTCGGCCGGCGTCGACGCCACCGCGAGCACGCGCGGCCCGTCGATGCGCGAGAGCTCGACGCGCACGGGGTCGTTGCAGGCCGCGAGCGCGAGCGCCAATGGCAGGACCCGCGTCAGAAGTCCCACTGCATCCCTGCGGCCGGCAGCACCGGAAAGCCCGAGATCACCCCGCGCCGCGAGTAGTCCGCGGCGTACACCAGCTCCTCGGCGTTGCGACGGTTCCACACGTTGAGCACCTCGACGAACAGCTCGAGCGCGCTGCGGCGGATCGCGAAGCGCTTGGCCAGGCGAGCATCGAGCTGGGCGAACACCGGCACGCGAATCGAGTTGTGCGCGCCGAACTCCGGCTGGTAGCGGTTGCGGCCGGCGTCGTACCACGCGCCCACCACTGGCGTGCGTGGGAAGCCGGTGGCGAAGCGCATGCGCGCGGCGAGCTCGAAGCCCCGCGGCAGTGACCACGCCAGCAACCCCGTCAGCACGTGGGTCTGATCATAGTCGGACAGGCGCCACGGTGTCGCGCTGCGATCGCGACGCTGCGCTCGCATGGCGGTGTACGCGATCCACCCGAAGACGTTCGCAGACAGCTCCTGGCGCAGCAGCACCTGTGCGCCGACCGTGCGGCCAGTGCCGCTCGGCACCAACGCCGATGCCGGCGGCGGTGCGGCGGCCGCGTTGCGCATCGCGAGCGCGCGGCTGTGCGTGTAGAAGCCGGT